>JAQTNZ010000225.1 GCA_028713595.1 Methylovulum sp.
ACGGGTTTGATGGGGTTTATGATTTGGCTAAGTGAGGGGGGGCTTTTTTCTGATGGATACCTAATGTTTTCATATAAGTGGGTTTTACGTTAAACTGTTGCTTATCGTGCTAGGATATTAGTTGAGTTATAAATATGCATAATAAATCGACTCTACGTGTAAATAAAATTCTTGAAGATAATTCGGCTTCAATTCCTGAAGAGCCTGGGGTTTATGCGTTCTGGTGGGTAGCACCTAAAGAAAATCTTATTGCTGGCAACAAGCATATAGTGCTTAAAGGGCCAAATGGAAGACCTGTTGATGTGGAATATAAAGATTGGTGGCCAAAAGAACTTGTTTATCCATGCCTATATGTTGGTAAATCCACAAACATCAAAAAGCGTTTTAAACAACATATCATGCTAGGCACAGCACATCGATTACATGAGCCTTCATTGGGAAATAAAAAGGCTAAACCGCACAATACTACATGTCAGTTACGTTTCGGAATTGAACATGTGTTCCCGTCAGAAACTAACACATTAGATTTAATTAAAAATTCTATTGGGTTTTCATACCGAACAGATTTCGTAGAGAATCATATTGCTGAACGATTTTTTGAAGAAGATAGGCTTATTGGGATTTGGCGTCCTTGGTTCAATATAGATTCTGAGCGATAAATAAATCATGAAATGAGTAATAAATCTAAAAATATCATGATTAAGATTAGCGCATTTTTTGTTAAATAAATTTTTAGACCTTCAATCTGTTTTTTTTATAGGTGTTGCCGCTTATCTAAAAATCTTCCTTTGTCAAACAGCGACTACGTAATATTTTTTGCCTACCGCTGTTCATCTTGTTCCATGTTCGGCTTGACGGAAGCAATAGGAAGCCTTGAAAATTAAGAGGTGCTTTTTCTCGCACGGGACAATGTAGCCCATTTTGTATGGTAATATTATGGAAATTACTTTGGCTGGTTTTTTAAAGGCCACTTACAAGAAAACAAAAAAACCTCTAGCTTATATTTTAATTGTAGGTTTGCCGCTACTTAAATTATCTCATTGGCCTTATGCGCCAGAAGTGACTTTAATAACGCTTGGATTGATATTGCTCCCGGCTTTCTTTGAGATTCATGACAAAATAGTGGAGCCAGTTCCACTAGATGTTTTTGAAAACTTTCAATCTGCTAGCAATGCCATTCTTCACGAAATAGAAACCATTTGTGAGAAAAACAACACTATTAAAATACGTTACTTAGGATTAGCCGCATATCACTGGCCTCATATTGAGGCAGTTCTTACGAGTCTTTTAAGAAAATCAAAAAGTCCAAAAAAATTGAATTTACAACTTCTCATGATTGACCCCAAGTGGTCTGGAGTTGATGATTATAATCCGAACTGGAAAGATATAGTTTTTGGTACCATCGGATCTATGAATAACTTCAAGGCAGTCAATAGTAAATCAATAAATGACTTAGAGTGGTCTATTGAATTTCGTCAATATCAATTTATACCTCAGTTATGGGGTATTCTTTTGGATGATTCTGTTTTATTTCTATCTACTTCATACTGGGACAGTGGTCGTCTTCGGGGTGGTCATAATCCTATTGAGACGATACGGTCAGATGGAAAGTTTGCGAGAATTAAAATTGCTGAATTTAACGGCTGGTTCGATTTTTTTTGGGAACAGAATTCAACACGGTAACGCACAATACACTAACACTCGTATCTACGGATTACATATTACCCCATTCTCAGGATAAATCAACGAAACCAACTCATTACCGTTTTTACGATAAACCAAGAAGTCACTATCCAAAGTAAAAATACGGCTATCCCGATAATGTTCTGACATTCTCACCAAACAAGCGTCTGCAAAAGACATGGGCACATCGCTGTATTTGCGCATTAACGTTTCAACAGCCGCATATTCGTTCATAAATGAAAACGGTATTGAAATAATGCCTGATCGCAAATAGCCGAAAATAATGCCAAGCCCGTGTTGTTTTCGCCCAATTAAAAAACTGCTTTCAGAAATGACCGCCTCGCAAGTCAGCAATGGTGGCCGGATGTTTTTAAGTTGCCCAACCGCCCAGTGATGATAAGTGTCATTTTTGTTCAATAACGCCACTAATACGCCTGTATCGATAATGACATTCTGTTTCATTGCCCATAGCCAGCAAAATAACGCTTGTTCACCGACAAATCACTCGGTGCGTCATCAATACAGCCCAAGCCATCTTGCATTAAATCAAAACATGACCTGTCCGCATTGGCTTCCTGTTGTTTAAACGCCGTTTGCAGTAGCGAAACGATAAAATCATTGGGGGTCATGTGGCTGTTGTCAGCCATAATCTTTAATTCTTGCCCGACATCGTCCGGGATGGTTAACGTCATCATGATATTGCCTTTTTGATGTTTAAAAAGTTTTTCATACGCCTATTTTATAACGAAAAAAGCCCCAGTTGCCAGAACTACGCCGCCGTCCTGTAGAACGCGGTAAGGCGCATTCCGTAGAGTACGATAGCGTATTGCACTATCGCAACGACTGAAAAAACCCGTAGACACCCTTTTACCGATAAACATTGCGGCGATTACCTACCTTAACAACCAAAACACGCAAAGCACCGTCTTCAATACGACTAATGATGCGGTAATCGCCTACGCGGTATTTCCAAAACTCACCTAAGCGTGAACCCGTCAGAGCTTCGCCGATACTACGCGGATTATCAAGCGTAGCGACACGTTCCCGCAAAAAAGCGGTGATGCGACGGGCAACAGGTTTATCTAGTTTTGCCAAGTCTTGCTTGGCGGCATCATCAATCTCAATCAACCAAGCCAAGATCACGCTCCACCTCATCAAGACTGTAGGTTTTGCTTTTACCTGCATGGACATCAAGCAATCTTTGTTCAGCAAGATAAACATCTTCGAGGTTGTCAAGATGTTCGAGAATAGCCTCAGTGACATAAAAAGTTTTGCTGCGCCCTGTCAAAGCCGCTAAGTTTTGTAATCGTTTTTCTACATCGTTCGGTAGCCGAATAGAAATAGCCATAAAACCCCCTTGATTAATTTTAGCCATACAAGTATCGCAGAGAATGTGCAGGGAAAAAAGAAAGTTTTCGTTACTTCGCGTAATTTTTTAATGCCGTAACGCACAATCCGCTAACGCCCGCACCCTACTGATTGCGCCTTTATCCGTGCTTTCACAGCCACCGCCACTCTAAGGAAGGCTTAACGCGGTAAGCGGTACAGAGCCGATATAATATTAATCTTATAATTCTTTTCATTAGAGATTAAGAGAATATGCGTATTTTAATTGCAGGTGGGGCTGGGTTTATCGGTGCTTATTTATGCGAAAGATTAGTTTTGCAAGGTCACACAGTGATTTGCGTTGATTCGCTTTACACAGGCACAACCGAAAATATTGCCCAACTCATTCCTCATCCACGCTTTACCTTTATTAAACACGATGTTGTCAATCACTTCGATAGGGATAAGTTCGATAAGATTGACCAGATTTACAATCTCGCATGTCCGGCATCACTCGTGCATTACCAGAAAGATCCGGTAAAAACGATTGAGACCAATGTGATTGGTACGAAAAACCTGCTTGAATTGGCCTTGCACCATCAGGCCAGATTTTTATTGACCTCAACTAGCGAGGTCTATGGCGACCCCGAACAGCATCCGCAGAGCGAAGAGTACTGGGGTAATGTCAATACGATGGGGCCGCGGGCCTGTTACGATGAAGGCAAGCGTTGCGCTGAGGCATTGGCCTATGCCTATCATATATATCATGGGGTTGATATTCGCGTCGCCCGCCTTTTCAACACCTATGGGCCTGGGATGCAAAAGGATGATGGGCGGGTTGTCAGCAACTTCATAGTCCAATTGCTCAGCAATGCTCCTGTTAAGCTGTATGGCGATGGCCGTCAGACACGTTGTTTTTGCTATGTAGACGATATGATTGAAGGGCTTTTGGGTTTGATGTCCAGTCATTGCACGACACCCGTTAACCTAGGGTCGGATAATGAAATATCTGTTGTCGAATTGGCACAGCTAATTAGTGATGTCTTAAATAAGGAATTGGCGATCACCTATCTGCCCGCGCTGATTGATGACCCCAAAGAAAGGCGGCCAGATTTATCAAAATGTCAACGTATTCTGGGTTGGGAAGCGAAGACTTCACTGAGAGTGGGGTTGGCGAATACGGCAGCGTATTTCAAGGCTAAGCTAGAAACTCAGGAGCTGTTATCGGTGGTATAGACAAGGGGAATGTCGTAAACCTAGCTACAGAGCCGTTCCCCAGTGTAGCCTTAGGGGCAGCGTAATAATAAATTGATTTTTATTGTTTATTCATTGGCTTAAGTGGCGGACAAGAGTTTTTCTGCAACTTCAAGCGCTTTTTATAGTATGCCAACCCAAGCAATTACAAATGGGTAGTTTTTCACTTTATTGAAATATTGGTATGTCACACTGCTCAGGTTTTAGGCACTTAATTGGCGGGCAGTGGCGGCAAAGCGGGTGGGGAAACTCGACCGGCTTGAGCCATCGTTTGCCTTACATGCCCATAAACCTATACGTTTGCTAGGGGGCAATGCCTTTTGGTAAGCCTAAGCTGGCAGACAACTCATTATTTATAGGGCTTTAAGAGAAAATCATGGCAAAACTATTTAACCACAGCGGGCTGTTGCTGGTGGCGGGCTTTTTGCTCACCCCTATCGCCCAAGCGACCAACACCACCATTAGCACCGCCTCGACCACCAAGCAGTCGCTGGCGGCAGGTGACTCCCTCAACGTCACGTCTACTGGCTCGTTGTCAGTGACCGGTAATAACGTGGCCGTCACCGTCACCGGCAACTCTACCATCACCAACGATGGCACTATCCAGCAGACCAGTGTCCTGACAGGGGGCAATGCAGGCAACAGCCGGGCGATCCGTGACAACACAGGTGGCCTGACCCTAACCGTCAATAATGGCAGCGCCACCGATTCGGCGGCCAAAATCGAGACGGCGGACGCGGACGTTATCCAGATGAAAGTGGCGGGCAGCAATGTGACCCTCAACAACTACGGCATCCTCAATTCGCAAAACTCTTCTGGCGGCGGCAACCAAGTCGTTGATTGGACTGGGCTGACCACGGGCAACAACACGCTCAACAACTTTGCCACGGGTAAGGTTACTGCGACCAACGCGGACGCGGTGCGTACAGGCGTGAATGGCGTGGTCAACAATGACGGCCTCATCAAGTCAACCGCTTCAGGTACCAGCAGTGACGGTGTGGATGCGCAAAACAACACCGGTGCCAACATAACCAACTCCGCCACCGGCACTATCGAAGGCGGTCGCCACGGCATCACTGGC
>JAQTNZ010000226.1 GCA_028713595.1 Methylovulum sp.
GTCGATGTCCAAGTGCTGTTCGATGCCGGAAGTGCGCGTGATGGCGACAAATTTGGCCTTGCCGCCCTGACCGCCGGAATGCTCGACACAGGCGCAGGCGAATGGGATGCCGACCAAATTGCCGACTGTTTTGAAAGCGTTGGTGCCAATTTTGGCGCATGCAGCTCCATAGACAATGCCCGTGTCTCGTTACGGACGCTCACCGATAAGCCTTTGTTCGACAAAGCCTTGGCGACTATGGAAGTGATCCTAAGCAAACCCCGTTTCGCCACCGCTGATTTTGAGCGCGAAAAAAGCCGCACCTTGGCAGGTTTGAAACAAGAAGAAGAATCCCCAGGTGATTTGGCAAAAATTGCGTTTTACCAAGCCCTGTTCGGCAAACATCCTTATGCCCATCCCGATTCTGGCACATTGCCAACCGTTGCCAGTTTAACGCGTGAAGATGTCGGGCAGTTCTACAAAACTTACTATGTCGCCGCCAACGCCGTCATCGTCATCGTGGGTGATGTCAGCAAAGCCCAAGCCGAACAAACCGCCGAAACCTTGGTCAAGCACTTGCCTGTCGGTGCAAAACCACCCGCCTTGCCGGATGTGACCATGCCGATAAAAGGCAGCGAGCAACACATCGAATTTCCGTCCACGCAAACCCATGTCTTAGTCGGCGTGCCAGGCACTTACCGTAAAGACCCCGATTATTTTAATCTCTACGTCGGCAACCACATCTTGGGTGGCGGCGGCTTAGTGTCGAAATTGTTTGATGAAGTGCGTGAAAAACGCGGTTTGGCCTACAGCGCGTCTAGCGCGTTCGTACCCTTGCTAAAACAAGGCCCGTTCTTAATCAGCTTGCAAACCCGCAACGACCAAACAGCGGAAGCCATTAAAGTCCTGAACCAAACACTGGCCGACTATATTGCCAAAGGGCCGACAGAAGCCGAACTGAAAGCCGCCAAACAAAACATCAACGGCGGTTTTGCGATGCGTTTTGACAACAACAAAAAACTCGCCACTTATGTTGGCATGATCGGTTTTTATGAGTTGCCGCTGGATTATCTCGACACTTTCCAAGCCAATATCGACAAAGTCACCGTCGCTTCCATCACCGACACATTGAAACGCCGTGTGCCTTTGAATTTACTGCAAACAGTCACTGTAGGAAAACGTGCAAAATAAACTACGCATCATTGGCGGCGACTGGCGTAGCCGCCAAATCGCGTTTGACGATGCCGATGGCCTAAGGCCAACTCCGGCACGGGTGCGCGAAACGCTGTTCAATTGGCTGCATGTCGACATCATCGGTAGCCGTTGCTTGGATTTATATGCCGGCAGCGGCGCATTGAGTTTTGAGGCCGCTTCCAGAGGCGCAAAAGCCGTCGTGCAAGTCGAGCAGAATCCCCTAGTTTGCCGTAACTTGAAAGCCAACGCCGACAAACTCGGCGCCACGCAAATCAAAATCATCCAAACCGATGCTTTCCGTTATTTGGCGGGTAATGCCGAAATGTTTGATGTGGTTTTTATCGACCCGCCTTTCGCGCTCAATTTAACCGCGCAAAGCTGCCACTGGCTAGAAGACAAAGGCTGGCTTAGCCCACAGGCGAAAATTTATGTCGAATCGGCGAGCCATGTCCCGCTGGAAGGATTGCCAGGGAATTGGCAACTGTTAAAAAGCAAGGTAGCGGGAGAAGTGGCTTATCAACTGTTTCAACGACAGCCAACGGATTAGCCAGACCAAGGTGATTTTTAGACCATGATGACTGCCCGTCCTTGAAAGGACGCGCAGTCATCATATTGTCGATATTATTTCAGGCTCCTTCGTTGGCTTTATCCTCTGACGCGCCAGTCACTTTCCATAATCTTCACTTCCCTGTATTCTATAAAAAATCATTACCTTGTTGACGCTTAAATCATGTCTAGCCAAACCCCTGATATTTCCTGGAAAAACTACTTAACGCTCTGCAAACCCAATGTCGTCCTGGAAATGCTTTTTACCGCCGTCGTCGGTATGTTGCTTGCCGTGCCTGGAATGCCACCGCTTGCCACGGTTTTTTATGCCACGCTCGGCATCGCGCTTGCCGCTTCATCTGCCGCCGCCATCAACCATTTCATCGACCGTAATGCGGATGCACAAATGACCCGCACCGAAAACCGCCCCTTGCCGAAAGGCAATCTGACCGCGACCAATGTCATGGCATTTGCGGTAGTGTTAGGGGTCGCGTCGATGCTAATACTAATACTGATGGTCAATGTGCTGACCGCCATCCTGACGTTTTTGTCGCTATTTGGTTACGCCATCGTTTATACCTTATATCTGAAACGCGCCACGCCGCAAAACATCGTCATCGGCGGCGCATTTGGCGCAACCCCGCCCCTATTGGGCTGGTGTGCGATGACTGACAGCATCCATCCGTACGCCCTGCTATTGGTGCTGATTATTTTCGTCTGGACTCCGCCACATTTCTGGGCTCTGGCGATTGCCCGCCGCGAGGAATACGCCAAGGTCAACATCCCGATGTTGCCTGTCACGCACGGCGTGGAATTCACCCGCTTGCAGATTTTGTTATACACGGTGCTATTGCTAATCGTCACGTTGTTGCCGTATTTGACTGGCATGAGCGGCTTGATTTATTTGGGCGTGGCCTTGCCTTTAGGGGTATTTTTCATCTATCTGGCGATTTTGATGATGCGCACGAAAGACAATAAAACCGCGATGAAAACCTTTGCCTATTCGATTGTTTACATCACCGTACTCTTCGCTGCTTTGCTAATCGACCACTACTTTCTACTGACGCTATGACTTTCACCCATCACGAAGAAACCCCGTATACAGAACACCCCTTCGCGGAAATCGTCCGCATCCTAGGCAAAGGCAAAAAAGGCTCGCGCCCGCTAACGCAAGACGAAGCTTACAGCGCCATGAAGATGATTCTGGCTGACGCGGTGTTGCCCGTGCAATTGGGTGCATTTTTGATGCTGATGCGCGTTAAGGAAGAAACACCGGAAGAATTGGCTGGCTTTGTCCAAGCGGCTCAGGAGTCATTCCATATCGACAATGACGGCTTAGTCGATTTGGATTGGTCATCGTATGCGGGCAAACGTAACCATTTACCTTGGTTTTTGCTCGCCGCCTTATTGCTTTCGGAAAATAGCATCACCGTCTTTATGCACGGAGCCAGCGGACATTCCGCAGGCCGTTTGTACACCGAAAATATGTTGGGGTATTTAGGCTTAAGTTGCGCCAATTCAGTCGAAGAAGCGCGGCAACAACTGGAACAGCAACATTTCAGCTACTTATCATTGGAACACTTCTGCCCAAAACTCCATGACATCATTGAGCTACGGCCTATTCTAGGTTTGCGCTCCCCCGTGCACACGCTGGTCAGGCTGCTTAACCCCTTTAACGCCCCTTACAGCATCCAAGGCATCTTCCACCCCAGTTATCGCCCTGTCCATCAGCAAGCCGCCGCCTTATTGCAACAACCACACATGGCGGTTTTGAAAGGTGAAGGCGGTGAAACCGAGCGTAATCCTGATATGGAATGCTTGGTGCAAAGCGTCCATTATGGTGAATTATCCGATGAAACGTGGCCAGCTTTATTTCCCCGGCGCCATGTTAAACCTAGCGATTTAAATCCTGAACACCTTGCGAAAATATGGCAAGGAATTATGGTGGATGAATTCGCGATAGCAACGGTGATAGGCACAACCGCTGTCGCCCTAAAATTACTGAATATGGCGAATAGCCAACAAGAAGCCCAAGAACAGGCGATGGCGTTTTGGAAAAACCGTGACCGGACTAAATTTTCCCGTTTCTAAATCCGGGAAGACGCTTTAGCTAAAGCCTATGGAATTATTCCGTGAGAAAATAAAAGTGAATTGACCCAAATCATCCATAACAGTAAGTCTTATATAAACGGAGGCTCACTTACGGGGATTTGGATCAATGCGAGGAGGCTAGAAAAGAAAGAATTTTTGAAGTATTGCCGTAAAATAGCAGGCATTATGGAAACAGCAGACTATGTCAAGGTGACGGTTAACTTGCCATACATTCACTATTCATTGGTTTCTCCGAATGTTCAGACTGAAGTTTCTTCTCCCATTGGTCTGCCATAAAATCTGCAAACCATTCTGAGAACTGCATCAGTTCATCAATGGACAAGGTTGAAACTGTAGATATAAGCTCTTGTGTTTTCATACTTTTTATCCTTTAGCTGATTTTTGGAGTGTGGCGGTTTTTTACAGTATCTGCCACGATTTAACAATCTCATTTGATGCGTTGCGTTCAAAGTAGACGGCTTGCAACGTGATTTGAGTATACAGATTCTTCATTTTGAAACTATTAACTATTCACTAAAAAATGGTGAATTGATCACTCTTCTGATATTTAATGGCGAAAAATACTGTAATAGACTAATAAATATAATATTTTTTATTAACCACCGATAGGCGACAATCTGTTTTACCGATTTGCCCTAATTAAAAAAACAAGCTATCTATCGTTACAGTTTTAGCCTATTAACGCCGTATTACGCTAAAACGCAACTTCGGCAAGTTATAGAAAAGCGTCTGAGTTGAAGCGACAAATCCCTAAGCCAGCCATTTAAATAGGTAAAATCAAGTATGGTTGATGTCGTAAACCCCCAAAATGGGGTAATTTATTGACTAATGATATGCACTTATATAGAGGCGTTATGGAGTTCTACTCCCTGAGTGTTCCACACAATGCTATAATCGGCTTTAGGCCTTTTTAATCTTAAATAACAGCCAACCTCCCTACATGCTTCCAGCCCTTCGTGTCAGCCTACTTGCTTTACTGGTACTGCTCCAATTGCTTGCGCCTTTGGTTCATGCCCATACTGGCCAAGCAGTGCTTGCGGGTGTGGGCAAGCTACATATTCCAGGCTTGGAAGCGTTAAGTAATCTGCAAGATGACTCTGATGGCTATGAGCAAGCGGCTTTCGCGGCTCCTGCTGAAGGGGTGCTGATAGGTGTTGGTAACAGCATTAAATCTGCCCAACAAGACGTTTTTTCGGATAATCACATAGTGCATTATTTGGATATGCCCTTATGGTCGTTTAATCTTGATTATGCCACATCGGAAACAAACTTCTCGCCCCATATTGCGCCGATTGCCCACCGTTTTTTCCTTGCCTCCCATCCTTCCCGCGCCCCGCCTTTTTCCTCCCTATTGGTTTAAATACATTAGGTTTGCAACGCAAATCCTGTTGCATTTTTTCGTAATAGCCCTGTTTTCGAAAATAATTCGTTTTACCCGCACCGCTACAATTCCCTTTAGCAAGCTAACGCGCGGCCTGTGCCGCATTGAGATGATCTTATGACCTA
>JAQTNZ010000227.1 GCA_028713595.1 Methylovulum sp.
AACTGCCGTTGCCTTAACAATTGCCTGCCCGCCACCCAAACATCAGTCACTTGATGGCGGCTGGCGGCGTAAACAATTTGCGAGATAGGGCAATACACCGGCTGGGTCTCCAAATGGCTCAAGTCGATGGCAATCACATCGGCGGCCTTGCCCACGGTTAAGGAACCAATCTCCTTATCTAAGCCTAAGGCTTTCGCGCCGTTGATGGTCGCCATCTGTAATGCGGTCATGGCTGGTACGGCACTGGCATCATCGGCGACCGCTTTCGCCAATAACGCCGCCGTGCGCATTTCGCCCAGCATATCCAAGTCATTGTTGCTCGCCGCGCCATCCGTGCCTAAAGCGACATTAATCCCGGCGGCAAGACATCGGGCAACCGGACAAAAACCACTGGCAAGCTTCAAATTAGATTCGGGGCAATGGACGATATGCGCCCCCGTCTCCGCCAACAATTGGATTTCTGCCTCATTAAGCTGAGTCGCATGGACGGCCAACAGCGAAGGGTTCAGCAAGCCCAGCTCATGCAGCCGTTGCAAAGGCCGCTTGCCGCTGTCCGCTTGCGCCTGTTCAACTTCGTGCTTAGTTTCGTGGACGTGGATATGGATCGGTCTACCGCGCTCACCCGCCAAAGCCAACACTTGTAGCAAAGGGCCATCAGAAACCGTATAAGGCGCATGTGGGGCAAACGTGGTGGTGATTAAAGCTTGGCCTTGCAATTGCTCATGCAAGGCCACCGCCTTGCTCAAATACATGGCACTATTGTCCGCCCACACGGTCGGAAAATCGAACACCACCAGCCCGATACTGGCGCGGATGCCGTGGTGTATGGCTTGCTGGGCGCTGATGTCAGGGAAAAAATACATGTCATTAAAACAGGTTGTCCCCCCCGCCAGCATTTCGGCAATCGCCAAATCCGTCACGTCCCTGACAAACTCCTCGCTGACCCAACGGCCTTCTAACGGCCAGACATGGTTTTGCAGCCAATCCATCAACGGCAAATCATCCGCCCTGCCCCGCAGCAAGGTCATCGCCGCATGGGTGTGGCTGTTGACAAAACCAGGCAACAGCGCGTGGTCGGACAAATGTTCCGTAGCAGTCGCCTGATACCGGGCTTGCGCATCGGCGGTAGGCAACAAATCAATAATCCTACCCTGATGGATGACCAGCGAATGGTGTTCTAAGGTCACTGAGGCGGGTTCTACGGGTATGATCCAACGGGCATGGATAAGGGTGTCAACGTGCATGGGCAAGTTCCTGGGCGTTTAAGACGGGACAAAATAAGGCGGGGACACCTTAGGCCACCCCCGACTCTAGGGTGCGGCCTGATCCGTGCTATTTTATAGGATAATTAAAAATATCCGTCGGCTTTTGCAGCACCACCGAAAAAAAGGCCCGTTCAGGGGGCATATCCAATACTGGCGGTTGCTCCACATGACAGACATAAGCATAAAGATTGCCCACGCCTTCGGTAGCGCCGGAAGTGACACCTTTTTCATCAAAAGGGTTGTCCGCCATAAACGTTTTGTCTTTTAAGTTATACTCAATATAAGCCGGACGGGTTTTAGAGCAAAACATAAACGCCTCACCGCCTTTTTCCCACCGGGCGTTTTTTGCGGGAAAATCTGGATAACCGTTTTTATCCACGTCCTGCTCGGCATAGTCGGCACTGGTGGTCGCCACCTCAACTTTAAATAACTGACCCGGGCCGCCTTCTTTGACCAGCTCGGTCTTGTCAACCCGCCACCACCAACACGAATCCATGTGGCAACGCCCCATCACCACATTTTTTAAGCCCTTATCAGGGGTGGTAGGTCTGGCCTGTAACTCTTTGATCCTAGCTTCATAGCTATGGGTGATTCACTCGGAGTCCTGACATTGGTTGCGGCGCTTTAGCCATTTAATTTCCGCCCTTTTCAGGCCGTTTTTATCCGCGGTATTAGCCTCCGCATTTTTATACGCACGGGCCAACACATCATCCAGATCAGACAGCGCCGGCTCTGAACAAATCGCCTTCTCTACTAGCGCGGCGGCCTTGTTACAATCAAAACTAACTGCATAACTTGCCGATGAAGCTAGCAACAACAAGATAAAACTTAATTTTTTTAGTGTGTTCATACAGTCTCGCTAGAAATGGCAGGATAGGGAAACCTTAAGCCTTAGGCAACGTCACCCCAGTTTGCCCCTGATATTTACCGCCCCGATCTTTATAAGAAGTCTCACAGATTTCATCCGCGCCCAAAAACAGCATCTGCGCCACGCCTTCATTGGCATAGATTTTTGCGGGCAAGGTGGTCGTATTGGAAAACTCCAAGGTCACGTGGCCTTCCCATTCAGGTTCCAAAGGCGTGACATTGACGATAATGCCGCAACGGGCATAAGTCGATTTGCCCAGGCAAATCACCAGCACATCACGCGGGATACGGAAATATTCGACCGTGCGGGCCAAGGCAAAAGAATTGGGCGGGATAATGCAGACATCCGATTGCACATCGACAAAACTGCTGGAGTCAAAGTTTTTCGGGTCAACAATGGCGGAACTGATATTGGTGAAAATCTTAAATTCGTCTGAACAACGGACATCATAACCATAACTGGACGTGCCATAAGAAATAATCGGCCCACGCTCTGATTGCCGAATTTGCCCGCTGGCAAAAGGTTCTATCATATCGTGCTGTTCTGCCATACGGCGTATCCATTTGTCGCACTTAATGCTCATAGCTTGGTAATCCCATGATTAAATAAAATTTATCCATTTTATCATAAACCGATTGCAACACGCCTGTGAAACAAACGTGCTGCCGGTATCCAAAGATTAGCTATTTTGCACAACAATAGTCGGGAAACGCGCACTGAAATCCTTAGCTTTCAGCGCCAATTTTGCCGCCGTTTTCCGCGCAATGGCCTTATAAATTTCAGCGGCACGGCCATCAGGGTCAGCGACCACCGTTGGCCGCCCCAAATCGGCATCTTGGCGGATATTAATATCCAACGGCAACGCCCCCAGAAAATCAACCCGATTCGATTCCGCCATCACCACGCCGCCGCCCGTGCCAAAAATCGCCTCTTCATGGCCGCATTGCGAACAGATATGCAGGCTCATATTTTCGACAATACCCAACACCGGCACATTGACCTTGGCGAACATACTTAACCCGCGTTGCGCATCAATCAAGGCAATATCTTGTGGCGTGGTGACAATCACCGCACCACTGACCGGGATATGCTGTGCCAAAGTCAACTGAATATCACCCGTGCCGGGCGGCAAATCAATAATCAGATAATCCAAATTATCCCAATTGGTATCGCGTAGCAACTGCTGCAAGGCATTGGTCGCCATCGGCCCGCGCCAGATCATCGCTTGCTCGGCTTGCACCAAATAGCCGATAGAAATAGTCTGCACACCGTAAGCCACCTTGGGCATCATAGTCTTATTGTCATGGCTTTCCGGCGAACCCGACAAGCCCAACATGGTCGGGATACTAGGGCCATAAATATCCGCATCCAAAATGCCCACAGTGGCACCTTCCGCCACCAACGCCAGAGCCAAGTTGACCGCCGTCGTTGATTTGCCGACCCCGCCCTTACCCGAAGCGACGGCGATAATATTTTTAATCTGCGGATAGGGCTTTAAAGTTTGCTGGACGGCATGGGCAATAATTTTGACACCAACCGCCACCGTCAGACTCTCAAACGCCGCCAAACTGCGCAGATGCCGCTCAATGTCCGCCTGCATAGACGCGATGATGCTTTTGGCCGGATAACCCAGCTCTATCTTGACGCTGACATGACCGCCATCCACCGTAATCGCTTTGACCGACTTTGCCGTGACCAAATCGACCCCGTTATTAGGGTCGATAAATGTTCTTAGCAACTGCTCGACCGTTGCTTTTTCTATGCTTGACATGGTTATTCCTGATAGGTTGAAAATTAAGACACAATTGCGGCTCAGGATATAAGCCACCGTGCATTTTTTCAACGCATTTTTTCAACGCCAGTTGAAGATAAACATTGCCGTTACGCTGCGGGTATGCGAAAAATGCTGTGATTTACACAAAATTTTACCGCATCTAGGCGGGTGTCGGCGATTTCTTTCCAGATACCGTCCGCCACCTGTTTGATACTTTGCGCATCGGTATTGGCGTTAGAATCCACCCCAATCTTATCGTCATAATAGGCGACCGGATGACAGCGCGGTGCATTTGAGGGCATCACTGATGAGGACGTTGGGGCGGTGATGCACAAGCTGAACCACCGCCCACGGAAAACACTCAACTACAAGACTCCCCATGCGGTGTTTTTTGCCGAAGCAGGGCGGAAGGCCGCATGATTCCTAGGAGTGCACTTCGAAGTTGAATTCACGCTTGATAATAAGACACCCATGGACTACGGCTTGGTGCGGCCACCGCGCCTATTTTGGTAATAGTTCACATAAAACGCCCCTATTCGGGGCGTTTTTCGTTTATGACCGCTTGCAATCATTTTGCATTCTATTTGATGTGGCAAAAAATGCACCATTTTAGTGCTTTTTTTGCCACATCAGTTATGCTTGCACCTCATAAAGACAACCGGACCTTTCCTGTCTTATAACCACAACAACACGTTTGCGCATCTGCCAACAATGGCCTGATAATTGCTTTAACGATAGCGTAACTTAAAATGGACTTAACCCCACATGTATAAACGCATACTTGACCACCTCAACACCGCCATTTTGCTATTTAATCGGGATCTCACCCTCTCTTACATAAACACGGCTGGAGAAATGTTATTGGCGGACAGTTCGCACCACCTAGTTGACCAACATGCTTCGGAGCTGTTCAAATCTTCTGACTCGGCGTTGCTGTTAAATTTAAAGCAATGCTTGACAATGGGCGAGCCTTTAGTCGAGCGGTCATTAACGCTTAACCGGATGAGCCAAAATGTCACCGTTAACTTAAGCGCCACGCCCTTATTAAATAAGGATGAGATTATCGAAATTTTGCTGGAGCTTCAGCAGGTGGACACGCATTTGCGCATTTCCAAAGAAGAGCGGCTGTTGACCCAACAAAATACGGCACGGTTGCTGGTCAGAGGGTTGGCCCATGAGATCAAAAACCCCCTAGGGGGCCTGCGCGGTGCGGCGCAATTATTGGACTTGGAGCTGCACGACCCTGAGCTGAAAGAGTACACGCAAATCATCATTGCCGAATCAGACCGCTTGCAAGGCCTGATGGACAAAATGCTCGGGCCTAACAAATTGCCCAATAAAAAGTCTTTGAACATCCACGAAGTGCTGGAGCGGGTCAGGCAATTAGTCCATGTCGAGTCGAACGGCACT
>JAQTNZ010000228.1 GCA_028713595.1 Methylovulum sp.
GCCCGCGCAACAGGTAGGGGTAGACCTTATGTTCCGGGTTCCGCTGGCTGGTGTTGGGTTTCTGGTACACCGCCTCCAGCCCCATCTTCCGCAGCAAACGCTTAGGCCCCTTGGCGTTCACCCCATGACCCAGGTTGCGCAAATGCGCCACCATTTTCAATACCCCATAACAGGGTGTCCGGGTGTATTGTTCGTCCAACAGCCGCATCAGCGCCAGGTTTTCCGCGCTTTCACCCGCAGGCTGGTAGTAAAGGGACGAACGGTTCAACCCCAGCAGGCCGCATTGTTGCCGGACACTGAACTGTGGGTCTTGCGGGTCAATCCCTTGTTGCCTTGCCGCTAATGGCTGGCCGAGGATTTTTTTTCAGCCAGTCCCGTTCGGCGACGAGCTGGCCTATCTGGCGGTGCAGCTCGTCAATGTCCTGTTGCTGGTTGTCCCGTGCCTTTTCCTTTTTGCCGCTGAAGGCTTCCGGGATCACCGCCAACGCCTGCTTTTTCCAGAGGTTGATCTGGGTGGCGTGGACACCGTATTCGGTGGTCAGCTCGTTAACCGTTTTTTGTTGGCGGATCGCCTCAACGGCCACTTTGGCTTTAAATTCCGTTGTGTGGTTCTTGCGTACATTTGCCATAGTTTAGTTTGCCTTTTTGGGTAAGGCTTTCTATCTTAACTGCTGGTCTAAAATATGGGGAGTATCATAGGCAAACCGCCGAACGTAGCAACCTCCGGCAGGGATAACATATCAGTTAAGGTGTCTTGCATTTTGGCCTCACTGTAAACCGCGCACGGATGGCGCGGGTGGTGTTTAATTTCAACAAAATAAAAGTAGAACTCTCGTTCCCACGCGCCGCGTGGGAATGCCGTGCCACCCGCGCTGCGGTGTGTGAAACGGGACGCGGCGCGTCCCTACCGCATTCCCATTCATGCCCCGTGGGTACACAGCGTGTGGGAACGAGTGCGTACTTATTCCAGCCGATTAATTTAAAAAGTAGCGACAATCCTACCCAACCGCCCCATAGGCCCTTGTGCGTCTTTGGTCGGGTCGATCAAGGCCTCGCCCGTGAACGGCAGTTTGCTATTGGCCTTGTCAATCAGCTTAAACGGGGCTGGGTCTAGCGATACCCTATAAATGTCTGCGGTGACGGGTGAATTGTTGACGACATTGGTGCCGACAAAACGCAGCCAAATTTCTTGGTTGAATTTTTCGCCCAAGGTGATTTGCAAGGTTCGGCCATAAGTCGATTCGACAATCAACGGATATTTAACGCCCAAGGCATTAAAGGCGTTGATGTCATTGATGGCAAACATCCCCGAATCAGGATCAATATCGTAAATTTGCGGGTCAAGGACGATAGGCGTGGTGGGTGTGCTGTCTTTGATTGAAACCGTTTGGATCGCTTGGTGCGCCAGCATGTACCAAGTGTTGCCAGCTATCGGCCCGTTGAATTTATCAATCGCCAAATCAACGGTAAAGGCCACCTTTAAAGGGAAGGTGCAACCGGTGGGAAAACTTGAAAATGTAAAATTGCCGGAGTTTGACGCAAATTTGTAATGGGTGTTTAACACCAAAGTCTTAGGCGTGGTCGAGCTGTCGGTGACGACAACGGTGGCGGGGTCAAAAAACGTGTATTCGTCAATAAACAGGCTATCGCTGGAAATGGATTGGGCGATTTTTACCGGATTATTGGTGGGTAAGGCCGTGGTGCCCTTATATTCAGACCATTTTTTAGTGGTGTTGTCACGCACTGAAAAATGGGCGCCTGATACGCTTTGGCCTTCAAAGGTATGGAGGCCACCGAACAAAGCCAAGGACATAGTGCCAAAGCTGGCCTCTTCCGCCGTAAACGACACTTTCAGGCTTTTTTCGCTCAGCATCGAAAAGTCGGTGCCGTCCGTGCCATCCCAAAAGTTTTGGACTTTATCGCGCTGGGTGCTGGGTTCCAGCGTCAGGTCGCTGACGTTGCCCAAGAAAAACAGGCCGTTGGCAACGGTGGAAAAACCGTCATCGGCATTGACATTGTTTTGGATATTGCGGGCCGTATAATAAAGCTTACCCCGGCCTTTAAAATAATTAGACATTTTTATCCCCCGCTGGTTTATCTGTCTGCTCTATGACCGCCGCCTTAACGGCATTCGATTTGACCATAGTTGTTGATGATGTTGCTGATGTTGATGGCGGCGGCTCGGCGATGTCGATGCTGACAATGCCCAGACCCGCCAACATGGCGGCGGTGTCATCGTCCAGCGTCAATTTGTCGCCGTACAGACACCGCTTGCCCGCATGTTTGTGATTTTTAACCCGTACCGTTACGGCTACCATAGTTCCCCCTCATTCAATAACCCGCGCAATGCCGAAAAGCAGCCGCTGGAAAATAAAACCCTCGCCGTAGCTGACATCATCGCGTTGGCCTTTCAATTCTAAAATGCCCTTTGATGCCACTGACGGCGACCATTTGTGTAACGCCCTAATCACGCTTAAAGCCAACTCGCCCAACACCACTTCCGCCATCACTGCATCGGTGCTGACGGATGGGGCGCACACCATCAGCATATAGTGCTGGTCTTCTTCCAGTGTAAAATTATAGCTACGCTCATCAACCGCCTTGGCGCGGACAGGCGCGATATAGCAACCGGGCAATTGGGTCAAAACATCATCAAAGGACTGCACCACCGATAGGCCATCGACCACCTTAAACGCCGCCACTTGGGTCTTAACCCGTGCGGCAATCAGCGGCAAATCATCAAACAAACCGTTCATACCTGAAACTTCGCCTTAAACCGCCGTAACAATTCGGCACTGGCTTCGGCGGCCACTTGGTCGGCGATGGTTTCGGCGTTCACCAAGGTAACGCTTTGGCTTATCAGTTGGTCGCCTTCGCGCTTAAAAACGCCTTCCATGCCATTTTTCATGTGTGCAACGAACGCGCCTTCAAAAAAATACTTACCTGCCCATGCTCCCGTATCGGCTTGTGACACCTTGCCCGCAAACTGCGCGGCAATGTCGTTGTAGCCATCCCAAATTGACCCCGCTTCAATCGTGCCATCGTTATAGCCACCTAACAGCTTTTTATGGACACGGTATTGCTTAAACGCCTGTATCGGTATGCCGGTGTCCGCCGCCATACGGCTATCTAGTTGCTTTTCCGCCCAGGTGGTGGTCGTTTTCACCGCCGACCGCAAGGCGTTGACCACGCGCCGTTCGCCAAACACCTGCAACGCGGCGGCAATTTCCGCATCGTTGATGCCTATACGGACATTATCCATGCTGGCGCAAATACCAGCGGGTTAGGCCGCCCGCTTGGGCGATGCTGTCAACGATAAGGTAATCCGTACCGTTATAGGTTACGGTGTGGTTTTTGTTCTTTTGCACGTTAAGCCCCGCTATGTCGTTGGTTTTAACGGCCAGCGTGTAACGGTAACTGCTGGCCATCTGCACCAGCACATCAGCGCGGGCGCTGTCAAAAATGCCGCGCAAAGGGGTGGACACACCGTCCACCGTCACCGTCACCGGTTCGGCAAACGCCCGAAAACAAGCGGCGTTAATCGCGTCAACGTTCAAGCGGATCACCGTCTTCGTCCGGGCTTTGGCTGGCTGATGTCCGCTTTAGCTCGGCTTTTGTCCTGACTGACTGGAAATAATAATTGGTGGCAAACGTCAACCCTGTAAAGATCACCCCAAACCCAGCCGCATATTGGCTTAAAAAGCCTAAAAACACGGTCGCTAGTGAGCTGGCATACGCCATAAAGGCGGCCAGATCATGATATTTTTCGGCGAAATACCCCACATAACCCCCCGCGTTAATCTTTGGTCGCCAAACCCAGCGTGCCTGCCACGGTTCCGGCCAAGCCCATCACGGCGTTGGCCTCGTTTTGTTTGCCCATCACGATCAAAACCACGGCGATAGCCGCCCCGACCAACGTGATGGCCCCCAGCTTAGTGGTGCGTTGGCTCCAATCAACCCCCAATCCAGACCCCAGCATATAACCCCCCTTACTGTTTAAGCCCATTCACTAATTAATGTTGGCGACCAGCAACGCCCACGCGCTGCCTGTGTTGATAAAGTGGGCGTTGTCGTTGTTGGCATTGATGTCCGTATAACTTGCCCCTGCGGCGATGGTTTCCGCGCCCGCCGGATCAAGCGACACCGCGAAGGCATCGGCGGAAGTTTTTTTGACAAACAGCTTCGCACCGCTGGGGATTAGCCCCACGGACGGCAAGTTGACGGTTTTGGCGGCGGTGTTCGGCACCAAGACCACCAGCTCACCGGACAACAAATCACCCACGCCCAAGGACTGCGTACCCGTGGCGGCCAGCGTCAACACCCGTGCGCCTTCGCTGTCGAACTCCTCCAAATAGACGTTGACGGTGTCATCACTGGAGGCCGCGCTTTCCGAGGCATAACCGATAAAATAGCCGTTAAGCGTAGGGGCGTTGGTGACTTTTTTGGTCGCGTAACTCCACCACAGCTTGTCGCCCTGGTCGATAGCCCCAGCCGCCTTAGCTAAGCTAAACACCCCTTCCATTTGCACCGAGCCAAAATTGCCCACGGCAATATCGACCAAGGCGATAGCCATACCCAGCGAACCAAAAACAACCGGCTCGCCGCTGGTGACGGCGGCGGCGGTGCTGTTGTGCCAAGACAGCACACACCCGTCTTGAACATAGTTTCTTGCCATTGCTTAACTCCTATTGCTGGTGGTTTATGAAGAAGCGCCGGGGTTTTTATAGCCGCCGCGATAATCAATCGCCGCTATGCCATAATCCAAGCGCACGACCCATTGGATGCCGTCCATCGTGAAGCCTTGCTGGCTGGCGAGGAACGGCTCTTGGATGCCGTTGTAAAAAGCCACCTCGATCACGGGGGCGACTAACGGGTCGGCAAACTGGTACCATTCCGTACCGGTAATGCGTGGCGAGTCGATGATGTTGCTGAACTGGCCGCGCACACGGTTGGGCATTTGCAGCTTGTTGGGCGTGTCAGGGTCGTATTGGGCATCGTTGACCACACGGGCAGTGCCGCCCGTGGCCTTGCTGCCCAGCCAGATCACCGGAGTCAAATCCAGAAAATCATTACCGGACACGTCTTTTTGCAAGGACATCGCCACGCGGCCCTGGTCAACGGAGACGACCGAAACGATAGAGCCAGTGCTGGCCAAGTTGCCGTGGGCAGCGTGGAACAGGGCGATACCGTCAACCATAAGCGGATTGCTGGCTAACAAGGTGAACACGTCCACGTCAATCGTGCGCTTGGCCGCCATGCCCAAATCTTTGGCGAGGCTTAAAAACGCGCCCAAGT
>JAQTNZ010000229.1 GCA_028713595.1 Methylovulum sp.
AGGATAATGCCTAACAACGCCAAGGGCATTTGCCACCATACTAAGGTTAAAAAACCGCTGACTATCGAGGCGATGGCGGTGCCTAGCGCCCCTATCGCCAAGCCTATCGCGGCAAAAATACCCACAGACTTGCCTACGTCAAAGGGCGGTGGGGCCGCTTCGGGTGCGGCCACCACGGCGGTGCTGCCCGCCAAGGTTTGGGCTTGGGTTTCTTTATCGCGGGCACTGGCGAATTTTTCCACTTGTTCGGCCACCATTTTGCCTAGGCGTTGGTAGGGCGACCAGAACGCTTGGGCAATGCTGATAGGGTGGTCGATGATTTTAACGATGCTGGCATCCCAATCGCGGCCTTGCCGGTCATAAAAAATACCGTTACGCCCGACCATCAGGTTATTGGAGTCGCCTCCGGTAAAGGCGGCGGCGATGGTCATTTTTTCCTGTGTGCCAGGACGAGTACATTCGCAATAGGCCAAAAAGATCAGGCTGGAGCTGGCTAAGACGCTGTGCTTGGCGACATCGTTGACGTTAAGGCACAGCCTACAGCTTCTGCCATCTAAGAATAAGGTGCCGGCCTGAAAAATGCTGTTTGGCGCGGGCGAATAAAAATCACGGAACGATACGAAGTTGTTGAGCAAGCGGTAGAGGTCGCGGTAATAATAAATGAGCCGTTCAACCGATTCAATTGCCTCGGCCTCCCCTGCCAACGCCGAATCTTTTGCCAGTAGTTTGCTTAGTTTTTGTTGGTAATGTCCGGTCAGCAGTTCTTTTAGTCGGGTTATGCCCAGTTTTTCAACCGCTTCGCTGGGTTTGCTTTGTAGCCAAAGGTTATAGTCGGTAAATTTTTCGTTGACTTCTTGCCATTGTTCCCAGCTTAACTGATCGACTTTACCCAATAAGGGCCGCAAAAACTGTTGTTTAAGCAAGGTTAGCTGCGCCGCCCAGGCCGGGTTTAACCCTTCCGATAACGGCAGGGGCTTATCGGCGGCGATTTTTGCCAAAGGTAAGGCGATCAGGCCAGGGTCATCCGCCGAGAGTATTTGCGGGGAAATCTGTTCATATTGGGCAACCGATGGGTTTAGCAGGTTTGCCGCTTGCGGGTCAAATTCGGCCAATTGGCAACGGGTGAAATAATCGTCAATTTTGGGCTTAAGTTGCCGGAAATTTTCTATGGCAACCAGCGGGTCGGCACCTAAGGCCAGATTATGGGTGTACTCATTGGCTCCCACATTCCACCAATCGAGATAGGCTTGTACTTGGCTGAAAAAATCATCGGTTATTGCTTGGTTGATGCCAAGATCACCGCAACGGTCAAGCACACCGCCCACACAGTCGAGTATGTCGGCAATGGCTTGTTGGCAAGCACGGTCATCGGCGGTTTGCACGGGGATGACACCATCGCCGTTAAACGGGGTTTTGGCGAAAATCTGGGCTATATCGGCAACATCGTCAACCGAAATTTCACTGGCTTCGGCTTTGTCAATGATTTTTAATATTTCCCGTGCCGATGCCAAAAGTTTGGCGCCTTGCGGGTGGGATTGGTCTATCGCTGCCAAGGGCAGCACGCTATGGGCTGATTTGATGTCCAACGGATTGATAAGCCGCGCCGTTGTCCATTGTAAGGCTTCGATGATTTCCGGTGCGCGGATGCGGCCATCTTTGTCGCTATCGAGCAAGGCCAATGTCCGGGGGTCAAAATGCAAGCCTTGGGTCGGGCAACTGAGCGCAGTCCACAGTTTTTGGTCCAAATCCGCCAACGCGATCAAATCTTCCGTGCGCTCCAGCTTGACTTGGTCAAAACCGCCCAAGCGCACAAATTGCCATTGGTGGGGTTTTTTATCGGCAGTCGTCTCGGTGGTTGTCATTAAAATCTCCTCCTATTACGTTAACATACGGGGCAATATCATCAGGTTTGGGGTTTGGTTTTTATTTTTTTGGAAACGGTATTATTGCCATACTCTAACATACTCTAATTTAGTGCTGCCCTTTTTAACAGCCATACCCATAATTGACTTGTCTCATGCGGTTGTTAAACAAGACGAAGGCGGGCTTAAACTTACTGGGCTGTCCATTGTCAAGTTTAGGCGCATCCGCTAGACCTACTAATCGAGTCGCTTAAACAAGGCCCCTTATGAGCATCTATCCCGACAAAGCCAAAAACAGCAAACCTTTCTGGCATAACCCGATTGAACAACAGTTGACGCAACTGCATAGTTCACCTCAAGGCTTGGCGCAGCAGGACGCTTTGTTGCGGCTAAAACGCAATGGGGCGAATAGGCTCAATGGCGACAACAAAATCGGGGCTTGGCGTTTGCTGTTGGGGCAATTTAAAAGCTCAATCATTTTGTTGTTATTGTTTGCGACAGGCCTCTCGTTCTATCTGAATGACCACGTTGATGCCATTATTATCTTGACCATCATCTTAATCAGCGGCCTACTGGGCTTTTGGCAGGAAAAAGGCGCGGCGGATGCGGTGCAAAAATTGTTGGAAATGGTCGAGATCAAGATCACCGTCTTACGCGATGCGCAGCCATTGGAAATTCCGGCGGATGAACTGGTGGTCGGCGATGTGGTTAGGCTAAAATCCGGGGATGTGGTTCCGGCCGATTGCCTATTGCTGAAAACCGCTAACCTGTTTGTCGATGAAGCGGCGTTGACCGGGGAAAGTTATCCGGCGGAAAAAATCCCTGGGGTGCTCGCCGTGGACACGCCGCTGGCACAGCGCAGCAACGCCTTATGGATGGGCACGCATGTGCAAAGCGGCGGCGCGGATGCGCTGGTGGTGGCGACCGGCAAAGCCACCGAATTTGGCAAGCTGTCGGGACGGCTTAAGCTAAAAGCGCCGGAAACCGAATTTGAACGCGGTGTCCGGCGTTTTGGCTATTTGCTGATGGAAGTGACCTTGATTTTGGTGATGATTATCTTCGCAGTCAACGTCTATTTGCATAAGCCGGTGGTTGATTCCTTTCTGTTCGCGCTGGCGTTGGCGGTCGGGCTGACCCCGCAATTATTGCCCGCCATTATCAGCGTCAACCTTGCCCACGGCGCAAGGCGCATGGCGGAACATAAAGTCATCGTCAAGCAATTGGCTTCCATCGAAAACTTAGGCAGTATGAATGTGCTGTGTTCCGACAAAACCGGCACCCTCACCGAAGGCAAAGTGCAAGTGCAGGGCATTTATGATGCGCTTGGCAACCCTTCCGAGCGCATCAGCCGTTATGCGTATCTGAACGCCATCTATGAAATGGGTTTTAACAACCCCATCGACACCGCCATCAGGGAATTTAAGCAGTTTGATCTGGACAACAACCACAAATTGGATGAAATCCCCTACGATTTTTACCGCAAACGCCTGAGCATGTTAATCGCCGACCAAGGCGAAAACCTGTTGATCTGCAAAGGCGCGTTGACCAATGTCCTGGACGTTTGCAGCCATCTGGAACAGGCCGATGGCGGTTTGGTGGCCAAAGCTGATGCCCAAGCACAAATCCTGCAACGTTATCAGGATTACAGCCGCCAAGGTTTGCGGACATTGGGGCTGGCCTATAAACGCGTGGATCTGGCGCAAACCGGCATAGCCCCTAGTGATGAAACGGGGTTATGCTTTTTAGGTTTTTTGACGTTTTTCGACCCGCCCAAAGCCGATTGTATTGACACCATCAGCCAACTGCGGCAATTGGGGGTCACACTGAAAATCATCACTGGCGACAATCGCTTAGTGGCGGAAACCCTCAGCCAGCAATTAGGTTTTGCTGGCAGCAAGATGTTGATAGGCCCTGACATCGCCAAAATGAGCGAACGGGCGTTAATCGGGCGGGTTGCCGAGGTGGATGTGTTTGTCGAAGTTGAGCCCAACCAAAAAGAGAGCATTATCATCGCGCTGAAAAAAGCCGGTTTTGTAGTGGGTTACATGGGCGATGGCATCAATGACGTTTCGGCGTTACATGCCGCCGATGTCGGCATCTCGGTCGATAGCGCCGCCGATGTCGCCAAAGACACCGCACAAATCGTCTTGCTGGAAAAAAACCTGCAAGTGTTGGTTGCGGGTGTTAAGGAAGGTCGCATCACTTTTGCCAACACGCTGAAATATGTGTTTATGGCGACCAGCTCCAATTTTGGCAACATGTTCAGCATGGCGGGAGCCTCATTATTTTTGCCGTTCCTGCCGTTGTTGCCCAAACAAATATTACTGACCAATTTGCTGACCGATTTTCCCGAAATGACTATCGCCTCCGATAATATCGATGCGGAAATGGTCTCGCAACCGAAACGCTGGGACATCCATTTCATCCGTAAGTTTATGATGACGTTTGGCATTATCAGCTCGGTGTTCGATTATATGACCTTTGCCTTATTGTTATGGTTGGAGGTGCCGGTCGAACAGTTCCGTACTGGCTGGTTTTTGGAATCGGTGGTGTCGGCGGCGCTGATTGTCTTTGTCGTGCGTAGCCGGAAACCGTTCTTTACCAGCCGACCTGGGAATTATTTGCTGGTGGCGACATTGACCGTGGTCGCCCTTACCATTAGTTTGCCTTATACGCCGCTGGCGGCGTTGATAGGCTTGCAGCCCTTACCGCTAAAATTGTTGGGGTATTTGAGCCTGATTGTTGCTGGCTACATCACCAGCGCCGAAATAGCCAAACATGTCTTTTATCGGCTGGTGCGCGTATAGTCGGCCAATAAACATTATTATTTTGTGGAAATAATTCCATTGCACATCACTACAGGCACATTGATTATGAACTTACCAACATTAACTAAAGTTTGGGATTTACCGTTAAGAATTTTTCACTGGTTGCTGGTGATGGCGTTTATTGTCGCCTATTTCACTGAAGAAGACTGGCTGGATGTCCATGTCTGGGCGGGGTATCTGGTGTTGGCTTTACTGGTTTTTCGTCTGGTATGGGGCTTTATCGGCAACCCTTATGCACGGTTCAGCCAGTTTTTATGCAGTCCGACCACCTCAATCGCCTATATCAAAGACCTGGTGGCGGCCAGGGCAAAACGTTATTTGGGGCATAATCCGGCGGGGGCGGCGATGATAGTCCTGCTGTTGCTTAGCCTATTGGTGACAACCCTGACCGGATTAGCGGTGTATGGGGCGGATCAGGATGCCGGCCCGTTAGCGGCGGCGATAGGGTCTGATAATGAAGCGCTTTGGGAAGAATTGCATGAGTTTTTTGCCAATTTTACTGTAGTTCTGGTCGTCCTGCATATTGCCGGAGTCGTGGCTGAAAGCCTTATCCACAAGGAAAATTTGGCTAAAGCGATGGTGCATGGCAATAAAAAACCC
>JAQTNZ010000230.1 GCA_028713595.1 Methylovulum sp.
CTGACCGGAACAGCTTGCTAGGTAAAGGTTCATTCGCCGTTCGCGCCGAAGCGTTGCGAAGCTTATTGCCTAAGGCAGCGCAAGCCCGTCTTAAGCCAAGCAAAAAGCACCCAGCCAATCCGTCAATTGAAGAGTTATACGAAAAATTGCAGCCCGCTGTAGTTATGGTGGTGGTTGCCCGCTAAACGCCCATAAAAAAAGCCGCACCCTTTGGGTGCGGCTTTCTTAGTGTACTATTGACAATGAACGCTTATGGCAGTTTGACTACACGCGGTGTGTGCAACAAGGCTGCGCTAGGATCATAGGCGACATTAGGGGCTTTAAATTGCGCCAAATAAGCGACGGTCGCATCAATATCCTGCGCCCCGCCCAAACGGCTAGTACCCGCTTTAAATACTGCAAAACCATCGCCGCCTGTCGCCATAAAGCTGTTGACCGTTACGCGATAGGTTTGGGTTGGGTTAAGCACCACGCCGGCGCTGACGATTTGATCGACATTGGTGATCGTGCCTAAGCTGTCATAAGTCGTTAAGCTCACGTCTTGGATTTTGCTACAGTTTGCCCCCGTAGCGCTCCAAGAAAACTTAAAGCCATTAGACGGCTGCATGATACGTTGCTGTATTTGGGCGTTGGTGCCGCTAGGCAATGCACAGTTGCTACCTGGAAATTGCATTTCCAGAACGTCTTTCAACTGTTGGGCGGTAACGGTGACAGTAACCAAATTGTTGCCGAACGGCTGCACAGTAAACGCATCGCCATAGGTCAAGTTATAAGGATAGACCGCTGGAATCGCTTTGCTGGCATAATCGGCACGCACACCGCCGGAGTTGGTGAAGGCAATTTGGGCGCCACCGAATTTGCTAGGCGAAGTGGCCGCCAACATGCCGTCGGCAATCAAATCCCCGGCCGGTTTTTCGCCAGTGCCGCCATTGGCGGTATCGTTATTCAATACCGGTGCGGTAATGGTCGCCACCACTTGGTTGGCAATCGGTGAAATATTGGTGGCGTAAGCGTCAACGATGCTCTTAATATCGGCATTGGGGGTGATGCTAACATTGCTGCGGTCAACTACCGTGTTGTTGAAAGACGCACCAATAACGTCACGGCTTTTGGTGTCAACCGTCAAATCAACAGTTGTCAATACCCGACCGTAGTTACCGCCTTGGGTGACAGGAATGTTACGGCCTGTGCTGTTCGGCAATTGGCAGGTATAGCCGGTATGGGTATGGCCTGAGATCACCAAATCCACGGCATCATCCAAGCCTTGGACAATACTGCGTAAAGGTTCCAATGCCGTTGCATCCGCCGAGCCGTTAGAAGCCAATGAACAGTCGTTGATATAGTTAGGGCCGGTCGAGCCTTGGAAGCCACCTTGGTGGATCAGCACCACAATACTTTCAATACCTTTGGCGCGTAATTCAGGAATCAGCGCGTTGACCGTTTGCACTTCGTCTTTGAATGTCAGCCCAGCCACGCCGGTCGGAGTGACAATGCTAGGCGTGTCCTTCAAGGTCATACCGATAAACGCCACTTTCACTTTGCCCATCAATTTCTTTAAGGGGGCATCAAATGCTTTGACACCGTAAGCGGGAAACAGGGTTTTTCCGGAGGCTCTGGTGACGTTGGCGGACAAATATTTGAATTTGGCACCTTCAAAAGGATAGGCGACCGGCACTGGCGTAGCGGTCGATGTCGCACCCAAACAAGTGTCCACACCCACTACGCCAGTGGGATAACAGCCACCGTGTTGTTTGCGCAGGACTTCGATTTGACCATAATCAAATTCATGGTTGCCCACGGCATTAAATTCCAGACCCAACAGGTTCATGGTTTCGATAGCAGGCTCATCATGGAAAGCGCCGGAAATCAGCGGGCTAGCCCCTGTCAAATCGCCCGCAGAAACGACGACATTGTTAGGGTAGCCATTTTTCAGATAATCGACATAACCCGCCAAATAATCAACACCGCCGGATGGCTTGGAGATTGTTGCCGTACCTGAGCCGCCTGGCTGGATGCCGAAGTTGCCCGGCGATTGCAAATTGCCGTGGAAATCGTTAAAAGCGATGATCCGCACGGTCGTGCTGGTGGCGGCAAACGCGCTGGCGGATGTTGCAGCCAATGCGCAACATAAGGCTAATTTTTTGATTTTAAATGACATCGGTAGACCCCCTTTAATAGTGGATTGGTTAATTTAACACTAGGCTTACTGCACTGTCTCACTGGGCTAGATTAAAGTCATTTAAAATCAAAGATGTGTCAATTTATCAACAAACGATTGCATTGAATGTCGTAAGGTTTTTCAATCGGTTGATTTTTTAAATGTCTTTTATCCAGTTCCAGAAGACAGTCGCTAAGTGTACGCAATTAAAATGACAAGATTACGAAGGTGGGAGTGTTGAGGGGAGATGTGGACAGAATTTCACAGTGATGGGAGATTATAAAAAGTGCCTAGAGGATAGGTAATCCTCAGGATAAATCAGGGCGGACAGATTTTAGGTGTGCCTACAACCCCGGCCAACCTAAAATTATTGTTTTTGGTTAGCCGAGATTAGCCATGCGGGGAGGTTACTTTCTAGCTTGTCTTAAACCGTCTACTGTCCCCGCAGCTGCACATGGTCGGCAATAAACTGGATGGTTTCAGAGGGCACTTCGCCCATGACCGTCACTTGATAATCGCCTTGGGTGTGGCTGAAAAAATTGATGGCATCAATGGTTTGTACGCCACTATTGATGGGCGGCTGCGCCGGATTTTTAGGTTCCATATAAACGGACACCGAGGCCAGGCCATCGCTGAGCAACAAATGGTCAACGGGCTGTTCGGCATCGCGCATGGGTTTGCGCGAGAAAAACACTTCAGTGAAGCCTTTCGGGAGGGCGGTCAGGGCAAATGCGGCCTGTTTGGACGATTCGGCGGGGCTGTCAGGTAACAGGGAGGTGTTGCTAGGCTGTTTCATGGCAATAAAAGGCAGCACATCTTTGACTTCAAGTTCGGTAAACACCCGCTCTTCCAGTGTTCCCCCCGCCAGATCATAAACGACCACTTTAAGCGGCAAAAACCAGTGCCGGCTGACCCAGATTTTGTGGGCATACCTGAGTTTGTCCTTAGGGGTTAGGGCGACGATCAGGGTGGGCAACATGGCGATGTTTTCTTCACCTTGCACCTCAATGTCGTAGACGGCATCCAGTTGCCCCAAGTCACTTGGCATATCCAGCAGAAACGAGCGTTCAAAGGGGCGTTGCTCAACGATAAGCTTTTGGGTGGCCGTGTACAGGCAACTGACTTTGCCGGTTTCCCGCACCACTTCGCGTAAAGGCGAGTTTAGCGACAGCAAATGCTCTTGCTCATGGCCTTTGTTGACGGCGTGAGAATAGCGCATCGGCTCTAGCTTGCCATCGCGCAAAAAGGCCACCGTGCCTTGGTAATTTAAGTTTTGCATGGCATTGACCATGCTTTTTAAAATGTACTTGCCATCTTGCAATAAGGTTGCAGGGCGGTTGTCCGAATCGGGGAGTGGCGGGGTTTCTGCCCATGCAACAGCCGTCGGCAAAACAGGGAGGATAAGAAAAAACCACTTTACCGCAATCATTTTGGGTTATACGTCGTTACACGGGCCATGGACTTAAGGTTTTGATTATCGGCGTAGACGCTGCCGTTATGGGCTTGCAGATAATCGTTGATACGCGCATTTAAAGGCTGTTCGTTAGTGTCGGCCTTACGGGTCGTGACGGGGGAATGGGGTAAGGCTTGAGGGGTTTGTTGTTGGGCGACTTGTAGCGAGGCGGGGGCGGGGGTGTTGGGTGATTTACTATCTAGCTGGGGTAGCCAGCGGACGGCGACCACCGACACTACGGCCACGGAAGCCGCCAAGGCTAGCCATGCGTAGTTGCGTTTGACCGGTTTGTTGCGCGGCAGCAAGTAAACAGGTTCCGCTTCCAGCCGTGCGGCTATCTGGGCTGAGAAATCAGGGCGCAAAGAAACGAACTGCTCAGTTTTTAGGGCATGGCTGATGGCGGCATAGCGATCCCATTTCTGTGCCAAATCCGCATCGGAACGCAGCTTCGCCAATAAGGCCAAGGCTTCATCATAAGGCAGTTCATTGTCAAAAAGTTGGGAAGTTTTCTGATTTAACTGGTCGTTCATCAAAAGTCACCGTGTGTGAGCAAAGGGTTTAATTTACTATCAATGGCTTCCCGCGCCCTAAAAATGCGCGAGCGAACCGTTCCGACTGGACATTCCATGGCTTCGGCAATTTCTTCATAACTCATGCCTTCAAATTCGCGCAACATGATGGCGGTGCGCATTTCTTCGGGCAAGTGGTCAATTGCCGCCCTGATAGCCTTGATGATTTCTTCATTCAATAACAGTCTTTCAGGGGTATCGGCACCTTGCAGCTGAGGGGCGTTTTCAATCGCTTCCGCATCTTGGATGTCGACTTCATATTGGGAGCTGCGCCGTGAGCGCGACACCAGATAATTTTTGGCGGTGTTGATGGCAATGCGGTACAACCAAGTGTAAAACGTGGATTCGCCGCGAAAACTGCCAATGGCGCGATAGGCTTTAATGAACGCCTCTTGGGCGACATCTTGTGCTTCACTGGGATCTTTTAGGTAACGGTTAACCAACTGGACGATCTTATGCTGGTACTTGATGACCAACAAATCGTAAGCTTTTTTATCGCCCTGTTGCACACGCGCCACAAGATCTTCATCGAGATGTTCGCTAGTCCTCTTTTGACTGTTCACTACTGCTCTTTATATTAGGTAGACAGGATTAAACTGAATAAGTTCTTTTGTGACAAAATTGTGTTATCACTTTAAAAAGCGGTATTATCGCCAATCTGCGTTAACTAAGCCACTTTCATAAGCTGGCTGCCCATACCTTTTGTTACTTTTATGCCTTATTCAAGTCGTTATGATGTTTTAATTATCGGCAGTGGCGGCGCTGGCCTCAGTTTGGCGCTGAAACTGGCCGGCCACGGCACCCAAGTCGCCGTATTGTCGAAGTTTGCCTTGACCGCTGGCAGCACCTATTATGCCCAAGGCGGCATTTCCGCCGTGTTCGATGCCGAGGATTCTATCGAGTCGCATATCGAAGACACGCTGGATGCAGGCGCCGGCCTGTGCAACCCGGACATCGTCCGGCTCACCGTCACCCATGGGAAAAGTTCCATCGAATGGCTACGCCGCCAAGGGGTCGCCTTTACCGAAGACGTAACCCCCACCGGTGAAAAAGTCCTGCACCTTAACCGCGAAGGCGGGCATTCGCACCGCCGCATTGTCCATACC
>JAQTNZ010000231.1 GCA_028713595.1 Methylovulum sp.
GTTACCAAACCGTGCTTGCCAGCAACAGGGAAGAGGCCATTGTCGCCTTACGGCGCTTTATGCCAGCGGTGGTCACGCTGGATCTGGGGCTGCCACCCGATGCCGCCAATGCCAGCGAAGGCTTGGCGGCCTTGAAAGAAATCCTGCAATTGGCCCCCGCCACTAAAGTCATTGTCGTGACCGGCAATGATGACCGTGACAATGCGGTTAAGGCGGTGGCGATGGGGGCGTATGATTTTTATCAAAAACAGATAGACCTGGATGTTTTGGATATGATTATCGAGCGGGCTTTCCAACTGGCCGAATTGCAAAAAGCCTATACCCAACTGCAACAGAAAAACCAAGAGCCTTTGGCGGGCATTATCGCTTCCTGCAAAAAAATGCAGGATTTGACGCGCATGGTCGAAAAAGTCGCCCCCACCAATGCCACCACCTTGTTGCTGGGGGAAAGCGGTACCGGCAAGGAGTTATTTGCCAAAGCCATACATGGTTTAAGCCATCGGGCCGGCAAGCCGTTTATTGCCGTCAATTGTGCGGCCATCCCCGAAAATTTGCTGGAAAGCGAGTTGTTCGGTTATGAAAAAGGCGCCTTTACCGGCGCGACGCAGCAGACTAAAGGCAAAATCGAATACGCCGACAAAGGCACTTTTTTCCTGGATGAAATTGGCGATTTGCCGATTAATTTGCAGTCCAAGCTGTTGCGCTTCCTTCAGGAGCGGTGCATAGAGCGTATCGGCGGGCGTAAGGAAATCCCCGTTGATGTGCGCATCATTTGCGCCACCCATCAAAATTTGCAGGTACTAATTGACGAAGGGCGGTTTAGAAGCGACTTATATTACCGGATCAGCGAAATAACTTTAAATATTCCACCCTTACGCGAACGCCAAGGGGATGCCATCACCATCGCCAACGTCCTGCTTCGGCGCTTTAGTGAAGCCAACAATAAAGTCCTGAAAGGCTTTAGCCAAGAAGCGGTGCAGGCCATAGAAAGCTACCCGTGGCCCGGCAATATCCGCGAGCTGGAAAATAAGATCAAGCGGGCGGTGATTATGGCGGACGATGCCCTGATCGACTTTAATGACTTGGAATTGGGCGAAATCAGCGAAGAAGCCATGCCCTTTAACCTTAAGACTGTCCGTGAAGTGGCCGAAACCTCGGCGATCAAACGGGCGTTGGCGTTTTCGCACAACAATATCTCCAATGCGGCAAAATTGTTGGGGATCACCCGCCCGACCTTGTACACATTGTTTGAAAAATATGGCATTAAGGTCAATGAGTAAAGTTGTGGCCTCAGTTAACGGCCCATGCCCCGCCATTGGAAAATGGCGTATCAACTGGTGCTTGCCAACGGTAGTTAGCATATAATGCCACGTTTATCTGTTCTCACTAGGAAATGACTATGAAAAAAATTGCTTTACTGGGTATGTCCGCACTGTTTATGTTCACCTCGGTTGCCAATGCCCACGGCCCAGTCCGCCAAAAAGCCGAAGAAGAAATTACCATCAACGCGCCCGCTGAAAAAGTCTGGGGCATCATTAAAAATTATGATGATCTGTCTTGGGTGCCCGGCATTAAAAGCACTACTGCGGACAAAGGCAACACTAAAGGCTCCATCCGTGTCCTGACTTTGGATGCAGGCGGCACCATCACCGAAGAGCTGAAAAAGTATGACGATAAGAAAATGACTTACGCCTACAAAATCACCGACATGAGCACTGCCAAAACCATCACCCATTCTGGTGCGGAAGAAAAAGTCCCGGTATTGCCAGTGGACAATTATGCCGCCAGCATTGAAGTGGAAGCCCAAGGCGGTTCCACGCTGGTGTCCTGGAAAGCCGGTTATTACCGCGCTTATATGAACAACAACCCACCTGCTGAAATGAACGAAGAAGCCGCCAACACGGCAGTCACGGCCATTTTGAAAGGCGGTTTGGCGAATTTGAAAACCTTGGCTGAAAAATAAGGCCGTCCGGTGTCCATTAAGCTTGTGCCGATTAAGCTGGCACGGACGGTGGCTGTTGTCGCCGCTTTATTCGCTTCCGTACTCGTTGCCGCCCCGTTGGCTTATGTCAGCAACCAATTAAGCGACAGTGTCTCCATTATTGACACCGGGCTTGGCAAAGTGGTGGCGACCATTGCCGTGCCCGGCAAACCTGCGGGGGTCGCCGTTGCCCCCGATGGCAAGCGTTGTTATGTCAGCACCCCCGAAGGCCACGGTTTTGCCGTGATCGACACCGAAAAACGCGCCCTGATCGCCCGCATCAAGGTCAGTGACGGGGCTTTGGGCATTGCCGTCAGCCCCGACAGCCGCCGCATTTATGTCGCCGATTGGTATGAAAACACCGTGGCCGTCATTGATGCGCAAACCTTGACAGTGTTGCAAACCATCGCTGTCGGGCAGTCGCCATCGGGCTTGATAGCCAGTCCTGATAACCGTTGGCTGTATGTGGCGAATCGCCTCAGCAACTCGGTCAGCAAGATTGACCTTGACAGCGGCATGGTCAAACAGACGGCGATGGTAGGCGCACACCCGTTTGGCCTGACTATTGATAGCCGGGGCGAACGCTTGTATATCGCCAATGTGCAAAGTGACGATGTCACGGTGCTGGATGCCAAACTGATGCGGACGCTGGCGACCATTAAGGTCGGCCTGTTGCCCTATGCGGCGGCCCTGGCCCTTAATGACAGCCGTTTGTTGGTGACTAATCAGGATGACGGTTCGGTGTCGGTGATTGATGCCGCCACCTTAACCACCACCGGCCTGATTACCGTTGGTGAAAAACCGGAAGGTATCAGCACCCATCCTGATGACCGCCATGTCTATGTCGCCAATTGGTTTGACAGTACAGTCTCGGTGCTGGATGCCAAAACCTTGCGTGTTATCAATACCATCAAAACGGGTGAGGGCAGCCGGGCGTTTGGGCAATTTATCAGTAAATGAGGAACTTGTCCCACCCCCTATAATGATTGTGGTAGACTCCGAATTATTTGTTAATGGTTGAGGAAGAAAATGGCTGAAACAGTAGATGAATTGACGGTAAGTTACCAGGATGGCGGCATTGAAACCGTTAAGGAGCTGGACAAAAAAGTCCTGACTAAAGGCGCGTGGGCGACCGTGATGTACCGCTATCAGGATTGGAACCGCGCCAAGGAAGAATATGGGCCTGACAAGTATACTATCCGCCGTTACCAAAAACGTAATGGCGAATACCAGCAGAAGTCAAAATTTAACATTTCCAGCAAGGATCAGGCAAAAAGCATTATTGCAGCGTTGGAAGAGTGGCTGGCTAAAGACTAAAACCGGATGGGCAACAACCACAGGAACAAAGTTCCTGTGGTTGTTGCCCATAGGCTACTTGCCTGCCGCAGTGGCTGCCGGCACTTCAATCAGGCGGCCTGATTTGACATCATAAATATAACCGTAAACAGGAATCTCGGCAGGTACTAAGGGATGCGCCTTAATGCGCACGACATCTTCCAAAACGCTTTGTGCCTGGTCTTTAATGGTCAACCAGTCGATATAGTTGCCTTCGGTGGAGCCTGGGCCTTGGCAGCAATCGTGCCAGCCGTGTTCGTCAACGGAGGCGGTTTTTAGGCTGGAGGCCAACAGGCCGCGCATGATCTCATCGGTGAAGGTTTCCATGCCGCAATCGGTATGGTGGACAACAAACCATTCGCGGGTACCGAGCAATTTATAAGAAATGACCAGTGAGCGGATCGCATCATCACTGGCGCGGCCACCCGCATTGCGGATAACATGGGCATCACCTTCAGACAATCCGGCATATTTGGCAGGGTCAAGACGGGCATCCATACACGTCAAAATGGCAAAATGCCGGCCTGGAGGCATAGGCAAATCGCCCTTGTCAAAACTGGCGGCGTAATCACGGTTCGCCAATAACACTTCATTTAATATATTACTCATCGTTTGTTCCTCATGATTGTTATAGTTATGTTTTTGATGGTTATGTTTTTGATAGGATGTCGCCAAACCTTTAAGCCGCAGGGCAAACTTAATTATATTGGCAAACTTTAATGTACCATAAAATACGCGTTTGCAAAGACAATACGGCCATAAAAACAAGATGCTTGCCGTGGATGAAGCCCACCCCCTAAGGCTGATCGGACAGCTATGCCGCCATTGAAAAAATCCTATGCACACACTACCAACGACACTTTATAACACGGCACAAATTCAGGAACTTGAGCATCGGGTCATTTATCAACGTGGCGTTTCCGGTTTTGAACTGATGACCAAAGCGGGTTACGCCGTTTTTGAATACCTGCATGAAAAATGGCGGGATGCCAAATCGGTCGTGGTTTTTTGTGGCGGCGGCAATAATGGCGGCGATGGCTATATTGTCGCGGCTTTGGCCCGCTCGGCAGGCTTGTCGGTTGAGGTTTACACGCTGGTCAGCCCGCAGACGCTTAAAGGCGATGCCCTGACGGCGTACCAAAAATACAGCGCCACCCACGGTGCGCCGACACCTTTTCATGGCGGGCTTCAGGCCAATGCCGACATTGTCGTTGATGCCCTGTTCGGTACCGGGCTTGACCGGGCTGTCACCGGCGATTATTTGGCGGCCATCGGGCGGATTAACCAAAGCCAAGCTTATATCGTGTCCATAGACATACCGTCAGGGTTAAATGCCAATACCGGAAAAGTCATGGAAGCGGCGGTCAAGGCGAATAGCACCGTCACCTTTATCGGTTTGAAACAAGGCTTGTTTACCGGGGAGGCCGCCGAATATTGCGGGGACATTATTTACGCGCCTTTGGCGGTGCCAGCGGATATTTTTCAAGATGTGCGCTCGAACGTCTATCGGGTTATGCCTAAGGCATTCCCCCGCCGTGACCGCTGTATGCACAAAACCAAAAACGGCCATGTCTTGGTGATTGGTGGCGAGCGTGGGTTTGTCGGGGCGGTGATGATGGCGGCGGAAGCGGCTTTGCGGGTAGGGGCGGGATTGGTTAGCGTCGCCACCCGCCAAGAGCATACCGGCCTGATGAGTGTCCACCGCCCTGAGTTGATGTGCCATGGCGTAGACAATGGCGAGCAATTGACCAGCCTGCTGGAAAAAGCCACTGTGGTGGTGATAGGTCCTGGGCTTGGGCAAAGCCATTGGGCAAAAGAATTGTTCCTGACGGTTATCCATTCCAGAAAAATGGCCGTTATTGATGCCGATGCCCTGAATATTTTGGCGAAAATCCCAGCGGCCCATAATAACTTGTTGTTGACCCCGTTCCGTAGCGTTTTGACACCGCATGTGGGT
>JAQTNZ010000232.1 GCA_028713595.1 Methylovulum sp.
CGTAAGCTTTATGCCGCCCAAAGCAGTTTTTTACCGTTAAAAATCAATATGGCGGGCGTTATCCCCCCCATATTCGCTTCCAGTATCATCCTGTTCCCCGCCACTATCGCGGGCTGGTTTGGTAATGCGGAAGGTTTTGCCTGGCTACAGGACATTGCCACCATGTTTTCCCCAGGGCAGCCGGTGTATGTGTTGTTGTATGCCACCGCCATCATTTTCTTTTGCTTTTTTTACACCGCCTTGGTGTTCAACTCAAAAGAAACGGCTGAGAATTTAAAAAAATCGGGTGCATTCCTGCCTGGTATTAGACCCGGTTTGCAAACTAGCATGTATATCGACAAGGTGATGACCCGATTGACCTTGATCGGTGCGTTTTATATCACGCTGGTCTGTTTGTTGCCGGAATTTTTAATCGTGTATTGGAATGTTCCATTTTATTTTGGTGGAACTTCTTTGTTGATTATCGTGGTGGTGGTCATGGACTTCATTTCGCAAATGCAGACCCATGTGATGTCCCAGCAGTATGATGGCCTGATGAAGAAAGCCAATTTAAAGAAATGATTTGTTGTAAGAACAATTAGGAGTTTGCAGTGAAAGTTCGTGCTTCTGTAAAAAAAATTTGTAGAAATTGTAAAATAGTCAAAAGAAACGGTGTCGTTCGGGTTATCTGCCTTGATGGCAGACATAAGCAACGACAAGGTTGATTTTGTTGTGTCTTTATTTCTATAGTGCTATAATTGCGCACTTAACTTTAGAATATTGCTCAGAGGAGTATCTGAATGGCACGTATTGCCGGGATAAATGTACCAGACCATAAGCATGCAGTGATTGCCCTGACTGCCATTTATGGCGTTGGCCGTCAAACTGCATCTGAAATTTGTGCGGAAGTAGGTATATTGCCGTCCATTAAAATAAAAGAATTGTCCGAAGACCAATTGGAGACAATTCGTGCAGTCGTTTCAAAAATGACTGTGGAAGGCGACCTTCGCCGCGAAGTTTCAATGAATATTAAACGCTTGATGGATCTGGGCTGTTATCGCGGGATCAGGCATCGCCGGGGCCTGCCTTTACGGGGCCAACGCACCAGAACCAATGCCAGGACCAGAAAAGGCCCACGTAAACCTATTAGAAAATAAGATATTCTTTAAAGAGAAAAGTAAATGGCTAGTCCAAATCGTTCAAGAAAACGTATTAAAAAAGAAGTGGTTGACGGTATCGTCCATGTCCACGCCTCTTTCAATAATACCATAATAACAATAACCGACAGAAAAGGGAACGCTCTGTCTTGGGCTACCTCTGGTGGTTCAGGTTTCCGTGGTTCGAGAAAAAGCACCCCGTTCGCCGCCCAGGTCGCCGCTGAAAAAGCCGGTATCGTTGCCCAAGAGTTCGGCATGAAAAATTTGGACGTGCTGGTCAAAGGCCCAGGCCCAGGGCGTGAGTCCGCCGTCCGGTCTTTAAATAATCTTGGCTTTAAGATCACCAATATTATTGACGTGACACCCATTCCGCACAATGGTTGCCGTCCACCTAAAAAACGCCGCGTATAGAGCATTTGGAGCAATAATATGGCAAGATATCTAGGCCCTACCTGTAAATTAAGCCGAAGAGAAGGCGCTGACCTGCTGTTGAAAAGCCGGGGCAAGTCTTTGGAAGGCAAATGTAAATTAGACCAAAAACCGGGTCAGCACGGTACCAAACGTACCCGCAATTCTGACTATGCCATCCAGTTGCGCGCCAAACAGCGCCTACGCCGCATTTACGGTGTGTTGGAAAAGCAATTTAGAAACTATTACAAAATCGCTGACATGAAAAAAGGCGCGACAGGTGAGAACTTGTTGAACCTGCTCGAGTCACGGTTGGATAACGTGGTTTACCGTATGGGTTTTGCTTCAACCCGCGCTGAAGCGCGCCAGTTGGTCAGCCACAAATCCATCCAAGTCAACGGTACGCTGCTGAACATTCCGTCTTACCAAGTCGCCCCCGGCGATGTGGTCGCTATCCGTGAGAAAGCGAAAAAACAGCAACGGATCATCGACGCTTTGGCCGTCACCGAGCAGTATGGTTTTCCGACATGGGTTGAGGTTAACTCAAAGGCTATGACAGGTACGTTTACATCATTGCCTGATCGTGTTGATTTAGGTAGCGATATTAATGAACAGTTAGTTGTCGAGCTCTACTCTAAATAATTGAAATTCGAGGGATATAAATGCAGAATTCCATTTCTGGCTTATTGAAGCCTCGTCTTGTTGAGGTTGTAAATAAAACCCCTAACCATTCCAGAATCGTCATTGAGCCGCTTGAGCGTGGTTTCGGCCATTCTTTAGGCAATGCCTTAAGACGGGTTTTGCTGTCAACTATTCCAGGTTGTGCAGTCACCGATGTGGAGATTGAAGGCGTGCTTCATGAATACACCACGATTGAAGGTGTGCAAGAGGACGTGATTGATATCCTGCTCAATTTGAAAAAATTGGCGGTGATCTTATATTCAAGAGACGAAGTCGAGCTGACGCTGTCAAAAAACGGTGCGGGCAGCGTGTTGGCGGGCGACATTACCCTGCCGCACGATGTCGAAATCGTCAACCCTGAACTGGTCATCGCCAACCTGACCCAGGCGGGCGTATTGAACATGAAAATCAGGATACGCCGTGGACGGGGCTACGAGCCGGTCAGCATGCGTAAGGCCACCCAAGGTTACAATGCCCCTGCGATGGGGTCTTTGCAATTGGACGCGTCCTATAGCCCGGTGATGAAAGTCGCTTATCAAGTTGAAAGCACCCGTGTCGAGCAACGCACTAATTTGGATAAGCTGATTATCGAATTGGAGACAAACGGAACTGTCGATCCTGAACAAACCATTAAGCTTGCCGCGACAATTTTGCATGAACAATTGTCGGTTTTTGTTGATTTTGAAAAAGTGAACGATCAGCTTGAAGAAGAGAAAGTGGAAGTCGAAGAAATCTTCGAGCCGGTCTTGCTCCGTCCGGTTGATGACCTTGAATTGACAGTCCGTTCAGCCAATTGTTTAAAAGCTGAAAATATTTTCTATATTGGCGACTTGATCCAACGCACTGAAGTTGAGCTGTTGAAAACGCCTAACCTCGGCAAGAAATCGCTGACCGAGATAAAAGATATTCTGGCCTTGAAAGGCTTGTCATTAGGTATGCGCTTGGAAAATTGGCCGCCTGATAACCTTGCCGACCAATCCCATTCAACAACCCATTAAATATTATTAGGTCATCATTCCCATGAGACATCGTAAATCAGGTAGAAAATTTAACATGAACAGCAGCCACCGCAAGGCGCTGTTCAGCAATATGGTCAATTCCCTGTTCAAGCATGAACTGATCCGCACCACGTTACCCAAAGCTAAAGAATTGCGCGGTTTTGCCGAGCCTTTAATCACTTTATCCAAGGAAGACAGCGTTGCGAAAAGACGTATGGCGTTTGCCAAATTGCGTGACCGTGACATGGTGACCAAATTGTTCAATGAGTTGGGTCCGCGTTATAAAGACCGTCAGGGCGGTTATTTGCGCATTATGAAATGCGGTTTCAGAACCGGCGATGATAGCCCAATGGCGTATGTCGAATTGGTTGACAGACCTGAGTGATTAAGGCGCCAGCCTTAACCTTCGCTTATGCACCCTAAAAAATCCGCCCGGCAACCCGCCCGGCGGATTTTTTCGTTTCAGCCCGCAGTGTTTTTATACGCCTTATCCTCCCCGCTATCCCGATTTTGCTTGCCCAGGCCAGCCCCATCCGTTCGCAAGTGTGCACAGGCTTTAGCGCATAGCTTGATTGGCTTTGCGGCAATCGGCCAACTATCCGGCAACCGCCGATGCCCCGCGCCAGTAGGGTAGCTTTCAAAAATAATCCCCCATCCAGACGGATGCTTAAAAATTTGACTGGATTCATTTGCATAACATCAGTTAGTATTTCCCCATCCTCGTGCGTCTTAGCGTTTGCAGAGAGGATATTAAGCCTTGATTTTTTTAGGGTTTCAACCAACAACAAGACAGTGTGCCAGCCGGTGCGGCTGGCTGCCATAAGCTGCCGCTTTATTGAGCACCCATCATTTATAGGAGGGGAATTTATGCAAATGTACTTATCCATGATTCAAAATACCTTAGGCGGCTTGGCTGGCCTAGGTGTCGCCGGCATTCTCATTGCTGGCCTGTTATGTCTGTCTGTCCGCGCCCGTTACCGGGGTCAGTTGCTTAAACAGGGACAAGACTTGGCGCAGGCTCAACTGGCCCATAGCCAGCTGAGTGCGGACATGGCGCAAGCCAAAGAAGCGGCCTTGGTCAGCTTAAGCGCCCTCAATGCCGCGTTGGCGATTGATTGTGACGCGCCAGCGGACATGGCTGGCGACATCTGGCAACACCAAGCGGAGTTACTGTCGCTGCTTATCGGGCGTGTGCAGGAGCAGGACGGTCAGTTGGCGCAAGCGGCGGCGGACTTGGCCGGGCAACAAGTGCTGGCGGCGGCGGATGCGGCGAAACTGCAAAGCAAAATCCGCAGCCAAAAAGCTTATATTGCCAAGCTGGAAATGGGGCGTTTGAAAGTGTTTGACGATTTGAACCAATCGGTGCAACGCCTACGCCAGTCGGCCTTGGCATTAGCCGAACGCTCACAGGCGGCCTTAGCCAGCGACAGGCTGTCAGCGGAAAATCAGGCCTATAAAGCCGCCATTGCCAAACTGCGTTGGGATCGCCTGAAAGAGTTTGATGAGCTGAATGCCGCCATTTATAGGCTCCATCAGGTGGAAGCGGCTTGGCGCGGTCAACTGGTCACCAGCCAAGAAGCGGCGTTGCAATTGCGGGCCGACATCACCGGCTATCAGGCCACTATCGCCCAGCTTGAAGCAGAGCGGCAACAGGCGGACGAAACGTTGGCTTTGGCAATGGCGGACAATCAGGCATTGATGGACGCTGCCGTTGCTAAAGCATCAGAATCTGAAGCACCCGTGCCATTAAGCAGCCCCGCACCTGTGTTGGCCGCCGCTCCGGTGGCGGTTGCCGATGCCGAAACGGACGTGGCCGAGATGACTGCGCAAGCGCACCCTAGTGCAAATGAGCTGGTTGCCGCCTTAGACAGCGTGGCGGAGCCAGAATCCGCGCCAGAGCCAGAGCCAGAGCAAAGCGAGCCAACCCCACAGGCGCAACCGCTGTTCGCCAAGTTTATGAAGGGCATTAAGGTGGATATTAATCTGGGCAAAGCCAAAGCACCGGACGAAGAACCCGTCAGCGGGCCAACGCCCGTGTTGGCGGGTGGG
>JAQTNZ010000233.1 GCA_028713595.1 Methylovulum sp.
GTCTGGAGGCAGGGGAGATAACGCCTCGACAATCAATAATCCAACATCTTGCAAGCCATAAAAGCCTTCGGCGGCGGCCTGTTCGGCGAGATGCCCAATGTTTTCGATAGCATCAGCCAATGATGCGGCGGAAGAAATGTCCGTCATGGCCGTGCCTCCGGGTTGCCTAGGGTTTTGAACAAGGGCGCGAAGCTGGCTTGTAACCAGATTTGGCCGTCCTGCCAATAGGCTTGGGTGATGCAAGGCTTTAACAAATCGGGCAACGGTGGCGGCGCGGGCATGGCAACCCCAATGTTTGGCAGCATTTGCGGATAGCCGTCTATCCACAGCGCCATAGTTTTTTCACCACGGTCTATGGAAAACAAATAGCGTTTTTTAGGGGGCGGGGCGGTTTCATTAAGCAACAGGCGCAAATCGACCACGGGCACGATGGTGCCGCGCATGTTCAACAGGCCGCTAAACCAAGGCTCGACTTTGGGGAGGGGGCTGACGGGCAGTTGTCCAATGACTTCGCAATGCAGGCTTAAGGGCAGCAAAAAACCTAGGCTGCCGACATGAAAACCCAACGCCATTGCGGACAGTTGGGCATCGGCAAAAACCGCCGGATCGGCGGCCAATACCCTACCGTCACTGGTTTGCCCTTGGACGGTTTTCGGGTGCTCAGGCTCCATTTCCATCATCCCGCATTAAAACGCCGACAGCACGTCAGCAATTTCGGCAGCTTCAAATGGTTTAGCGATCAGGTTCTTGGCCCCCTGCATCATGGCCCAGACCTTGTCGGCTTTTTGGTGGCGGGAGCTGACAAAAATGACCGGGATGTTTTTGGTCAACGGGTGGTCGCGCAAGGTACGGCAGGCGGCGAAACCATCCATGCCCGGCATGATGATGTCCATGAAAATGATGTCGGGCTGTTCTTCCTTGGCTTTGGCGACCGCCTCATCGCCGTTGTTGGCAGTCAGCACCAGACACTGTGTGCCTTTCAGCGCATTTTTCAGGTTGGCAAGGTCAGTTTGCGAGTCATCGCAGATCAATATTTTTTGAATTGCCATAGAGAAGTTCCCTTATTTTTAGGTGGCGGTCTGTTTGGGGCTGGCCGATACCGTCTAGGCTAGCGGCCAGATTTTACTGTCTAATGGCGTACGGAGCCGATGCCATCAGCCGAAGTGGCCTGTTCTTCCTGCTTGCGGGCGGTCAGCCAAGCCAAGACCCGGACGCTCAGCTTTTGGAAAGCTTCGTCTTGGACGGGTTTGGTCAGGTAAGTGGTGCAGCCGGCCATAACGCCTTTAACTTCATCAAGCGGGGAATTCTTTCCTGAGACCATAATGATGGGGGTTTTTTTATAGCGGGGGTTTTTGCGCAACAGGGAGCAGGCTTCATAACCGTCCATGCCTGGCATCATGACATCCAAAAAGATCAGGTCATAATGGTTGGCTTGCGCCATCGCCAAGGCGGCCACGCCATCGGTGGCAAAGTCTATGCCTTCGATTTGCTCCAGTGAGGACAGCTTAAGCTCCAACGCCTTTTGGATGGAAGGGCTGTCATCGACCACCAAGGCACGGTAACGGAGGGCAGGTGGGGCTGCTGGTCCGGTAATCTGCACAAGGGCAGGGGCTGGGGCTGGCGTATGGTTTTGGACCAATTCAAGCCTGGGGCTGGGTGAAGGGCTAAAATCCAGCATCGGCACGGCTTGTCCGGCATGGGGCGCAGGGATTTTTCCGAGCGCCGCCATCAGCCTGGAGGCGGTCAACATGCCCCTGATATGGTGGGCGGGGGCATTGTCCAACGGGCCTTGGCTAACGGCGATTATTTCTATGTCTGTACCCAAACTGCCAAGCAGGAGATCCTTTTTCCTCAGCGCCAACGGGTTGTCGTAATTGACCAGCAACACATGGATGCCGGTGTCGGTGGGCGGGACGAGGCTGTAGGCTTTTTCGTCGTGCGGTTGTTGTTGGAACAGATGCTTGAGCTTTTCCTCTAAGGCGGCCCCGAACCCCAATGCGGACACCAACAGTAGCGGTTGTGTCCGTATGTCCGGGGGGGTTGGATGTTCTTGGCGAAGGCTGTTTGCTTGCATAGTTATGCTCCTATTGGGTCAATCTAAAAATAGCCAATCAATTTGAAACGCAATGATAAAATCAAAAAACATTTTTATCTGGGCTACCAATAGCCGGGCTTTCCAACAAAATAGCCTCTTGCATTTCCACTTGACTGACCAATAGATAACAAGGGTTTTGTTGTCTATTGGAAATATGGGTTTTTACACTTATCTTTAAGGTGTTGCCATTGCACATACTGTTTATGACGATTGGTCTGTTGCAGGGCGGGCAAGCTAGGCCTTATACCGGAAATAATGCTTTTATGTGTCTGGGGCTGATAAGCTGTATTGTTTAACAAATTATAAGCAATAATAATGCCCATGAAATTAATCTTTATATATCATATAGTTATTTTTATTGAACAGGAGGGGTATTTTAGTGCAGTGATTTTTGCACCATAATGATGGGTAAAATGACCCGTTTTTGTTGCCTTTTGGTGCAATCTTACCTTGACAAGCAAAAAATGGCAACGAAAGGCCGTCAGATAGGAAAAATCCTACCGCTTTGCTATGAAAAATACAAGCTTTGTAGGTAATACCACAAAAAAAGTAGGCCTAATGCCGTTAGGTTTCTTAGTATGGCCCGATAGCCGATGGTGACGTAACACGCATGTTCAGTTGACGGAGTGGGCATTGCCTCGCCGCCCGCCCTGTTTTGTCCGCCGCTAGGGTTTTGGGTATGGCAGTTAACTGGGCGGACAAAAATGCTTAGGCTTTGACGCGGGTGATTTTTAGGACAATGGGCAGCTCTTTCAGGCGGCGCATGATTTTTGCCAAATGGACACGGTCGCGGGCGGTTAGGGTAATTAAGTCAACACAGACGCGGTCGTCCTGATCGATGACGTTGACGTTTTCAATGTTGGATTCCATGTCGGAAATGGTGGAGGCGATGGTTGCTAAAGCACCGCGTTGGTTCATGATTTCCAGGCGCAACTCGGCGGGGAAATCGCCGATAATGTCCTGGCTCCACTCCACATCCAGCCAGCTGGTGTCTTTTTTGCGCAACACCACGCGGTTCCGGCATTCATGGTGATGCACGACAATGCCGGTGCCCGGATTAAAGAAACCGATGATGGAATCGCCGGGGATAGGCCGGCAACACTTGGCAAGGGTGATGACCATGCCTTCGGTGCCCTTGATGATTAGCGGGGTTTTGGGGATTTGCTCGTTGCTGTCCAGTTTGATATTGGCGTTGATGTCGTCTTGGGTCAATTGCTTGGCGACTAAAAAAGGCATTTTATTGCCTAGGCCAATATCTTCCAGCAAATCATCCAAGGAAGCCAGTTCGATGATTTTCAGCAATGCCTTAATGCGGCCCGCATCAATAGTGTCAAGCTGCAAGCCCATGATCTGCAACTCTTTCTCCAAGAGTCTGCGGCCTAGGTTGATGGCTTCCTGTTGTTTGAAGTTTTTCAGGTAGTTACGGATGCTGGAACGGGCCTTGACGGTGGTGACATAGTTTAGCCACAACGGGTTAGGCCTCGCCCAGACGGCGGTGATGATTTCGACCGTCATGCCGTTTTCCAGTTTGGATTGCAAGGGCACCAGTTGTTTGTCTATCCGTGCCGACACGCAGGCATTGCCAATATCGGTGTGGACAGCATAAGCAAAATCAACGGTGGTGGCCCCGCGCGGCAGTTTGATGATCGCCCCCTTGGGCGTGAACACAAACACTTCCTGTGGAAATAAGTCAATTTTTAGGTTATCAATAAATTCTAGCGAATCACCGGCGGATTTTTGGATTTCCAGCAAATCCCGCAGCCATTCATTGGCCAAAGCTTGGGCTTTTTCGGTTTTGTCGTCATCGGACTTATACAGCCAATGCGCGGCAATGCCGGATTCCGCCATGCGGTGCATTTCATGGGTGCGGATCTGGATTTCAATGGGTACGCCAAACGGGCCCATCAACACCGAATGCAAGGATTGGTAGCCGTTTTCTTTCGGCAGGGCGATATAGTCCTTAAAACGGCCAGGTATCGGATTGTACAGATTGTGGATGACACCTAAGACGCGGTAACAGGTATCGACGCTGTCACAATAGATTCTGAACGCATAAATATCAAAGACATCCGATAACAATATTTTTTTATCGGACATTTTTTTAAAAATACTGTAGAGGTTTTTTTCCCTGCCAGCCACTTCACAAGCCAGATGGGCATCGGCCAGACGGTTTTTGATCGAGCTTTCGATGGTTTCGACCACTTTGCGGCGGTTGCCGCGTTCTTTTTTGACGGCCTTGTTCAACTCTTGGTAGCGCTCAGGGTACATCGCGGCAAAGCTTAACGATTCCAGTTTGTGCCGAATATCGTTCATGCCTAAGCGGTTGGCGAGCGGGGCATAAATTTCCAGGGTTTCGTGGGCAATGCGCTGCTGCTTTTCGATGGGCATCGCGCCGATGGTCTGCATATTATGCAAACGGTCAGCCAGTTTGACGATAATCACGCGCAAATCTTTCGCCATAGCCAAAAACATTTTGCGGACGTTTTCGGCTTGGGCTTCGGCGCGTGACTTGTTGTCGATTTTGCCCAGCTTAGTGACCCCGTCAACCAGTTCGGCCACTTCGGTACCGAACTCATTGGCGAGTTGTTTTTTGCTGATTTTACAGTCTTCGATGACATCGTGCAGGATCGCCGCCATAATGCCGTTGGCATCCATGTGCATTTCCGCCAAGCTGATGGCGACGGACATGGGATGGCAGATATAATCTTCGCCGCTTTTGCGGACTTGCCCGTCATGGACTTTGGCGCCAAATTCATAGGCGCGAACGCAGTCGTCAATCTGGCTTTGGTCAAGATAGATCGCTAAGGTTTCGCATAAGCGGCGGACTAAGGTGTCCTGGGGGCGTTCAAGCACGGTCATAATCGGGCGGCATCAATCAAAATGAAGGCGGATAATCCTGGACTTCAGTAGTGCGGTGTAGGCGTTTGATGTTTTCGTTGGTGACATGGCCGGCGGCGATTTCGCGCAAGGCCAGCACGGTGTCCTTGTCCTTGGCACGGGGCAAAAACTCGGTCGCGCCTTGGCTAAGTTGCCGCGCCCGCGTACTGGCCAACAGCACCAGTTTGAAGCGGTTTTCAACATGTTCCAAACAATCTTCGATAGTGATTCTAGCCATTTTAAGTCCTGTAATAAAAGAAAATCGGCGTAAGATGCACGCACTGTAAAAAATAAAA
>JAQTNZ010000234.1 GCA_028713595.1 Methylovulum sp.
CCCCGCCCCGGCTGTTATGGGTCGCGACCATCGCCAACACCGCATCGGTCAGCTTGTCAGCACTGGGGGGTTCTACTGACAGCGCCGCCGTCACGGGTGCGGCCAGCAAAAACAGCCCGATGAGGGCGCGGGGCAAAAAGAGTGTGTGCATGGTGTCCTGGGTGTGGTGTTTAGTCGGGTGGGTTAAGGGTCGCTGTGTAAGGCCAGCCCCACCCACGCCCCCGTGTTACGAAGACTATACAAAAATCAGGCCGCTAATAAAATTAACTAGTACCCTAAAAAACTGTCAATAATGCACATTTTTTCTTTAGGCAACGCCATCTTTTTGATAACAAACCAAAACTGTCCGGCCTCTTTTGCCGCCAGCTAGTGGGCGGGGGGTGGTTTTTTGTGGTTTGATGGGGTAGAGGGGGAAGTGTAGGGCAAGGGTTGCGGGGCGTAGGGGCAGTTACGGCCAGTAGCAAGCCCGTATGGAGCGATAGCGTAATGTGCCGGACGGTTGGAAGCCAACAGGCGGTGCAATACTATCGTCCCGCACCCTACTTTAGGAACGTGCATAAAATAATCTCGGCACAATCGTAAAGCAGCTTCATCTTTGGAGCGCGGGCATCTTGCCCGCAAGGGCGGGCAAGATGCCCGCGCTCCAAGGCTTGCACCTTTATTTCCTACCCATTCCTTACCGCGGTTACGGGTTAAGCTAACAGGGCCTTTTGGCTTTTGATCCTCAACTCATCCAGTCTGCGTTTAATTTCGGCGCTTTTTATGAAGTTAGGTATGATAAACGAAATGGCTATGTTTTTTGTTGCCGGCCATTTTTCTGTTGGGTGCGGTTTATAAGTTACCGCGTTACAAGGAGCAGGCAAATCATAGACTTTAATCACTGTTAAAACATCTAGTTGAGCAACGCCATCAGAATAGGAGTCAACTATTTCATCAATAACACCCCACTCAATAAGCATAAACTCATCCCGCCTTCCATAGATCCGATAATAAATCCCTTTTTCATCCGCCGCCATAACGAAAGATCCCGCTTTTAACGTTTGTACAAGAAAGAAAAGCAAAAATAAAGCCATAACTACAAAAAAAACGAGTGTGTGTCTGATAAATTCATCACTAGCACCCTCTGAGTTAGCGGCACGAAAAAAAATAACCGCCAAAAGAATAAAAATTAAAAATAAAAAAACAACCCCATAGATAGTTTTGTTCTTAATGTAAATAGGCATGGTAGTTAGCAGGTGGTTTTTACCCTTAAAGCTCACCACCTTTAGAGAACCGATCATTTGATTTAACCTAATTGTCATTTTACAAAGGAAGTCGCCCGCGTGGTGCAAGACTACCGCCTAGCACCCTACGATGCGCCTTACTGCGTTCCAAAAACCCGCCATTTGACCCGCTTAGACTATACCCATAAAAGGTCAGGGTAAATTATTTTTTAACTTTTTCTGAAAAAGGTAATAGTTTATAGCCTTTTTATTTTTTTCTTGTTAGACTGAAATGGCCTCACGCGAAACCATTGGCACTGCTTGCAATAGGCCCACAGCACACGCTGGGCCGGCCCTTCGGACGGGATGGGCCCTGCCAACTTGCCAACACACTTCCACTTATTAATTAAGCTATTAGGCTTTAATCGCCCGTGTTTTTATAGGGGGGGCTAGGAGGGGTGTTGCCGTTGGCCGGCAGCGAGGGGGGCAAGCCGTTAACGGGCGGCATACGCGGTGCGGGCCGCAAAAACACAGCTTAAAAAATAACTATAAGACTAGGTTGAGGGGGGGATATGAGCATTGAATTACAGCATCGTGATTACCGTAAAGCCATCCGTCTGGACGGTTGGGCGTATCTTGGCGGCAAACTCTGCAAGATCACCGTCAAAAACATCTCCATTTCCGGGGCGTTTGCGGTGTTGGACCCTGAAAGCTTAGGGGGCCACCAGCGGGCGTTAAAAAAGTTGTCGTCAGTGAAAACAATGGATTTTTTCCTGCCCTCATTGGGGGTGTCCGGCATTGCCAAGGTCATCCGGGTGGCGCAGGCCGAACAAGGGGGCCTCTCTTTTGCGATGGCTTTTCAGGACTTGGCCCATCCGGTGGACAGGCCGTTTTTTAACCGTAAAAATTACCGCGCCGACATCGCCGTGCCCGGCAAGCTGTTGTTAAACGGCCATTATGTCGATTTTATGACCGTCAACGTATCGGTTGATGGCTTGATGGTGCGCTTACCGCTGGCCTTTGACATCGAAATAGGGATGGCGCTGAAGTTTAGGTTCCCCCACGCCAACCGCAAAGGGCTGGCGCGGGTGATGTGGACGCGGGATAATGACGACCATGAAACGCTCATCGGCCTACAGCTTATCCGCCGCGACCCGCTGGCGGCCAAGCCCGGCCAAACCGCCCGGCGGGCGGCTGTGGACAACAACGCGCCGGCACGGCCTGAAGCCGTGACCCAACCGGCAACCCCCCTAGTGTTCGGGGGCATTAGCCTTGCCGCTTCCAAACAGGGCTTTTCCGAATACCAGCTGGCAAAACTGCCCGATGTCCACTTTGAGCCGATTGACCAAAGTGCCAATACCCCCGTGTTGCCCGCCCGCGCCCCCGCCCCCACCCCTTTGTTTTGTGGGCAAAACTGGGTGAGCAAAACGTCCAAAGCCCCCAAAGTCCGCCAGTGGTGAGGCCGATGGCTGACGGCCACCCGGAAAAAACGCGGCCATGAGAGTGGCGGCAAGTGGCAAGTAGGGGGTTTTGAACTAAGCAATACCCCATTCTGGCATCCCATGCCGATACCCTGCGCTGTCACACGGCCTATCGAAGCCGAAACCACCCGTAGTCCGCTTCACTCCTTACGGGCTACTACTTGCTATCGCCTCGCACCCTACCGAGTGCGCCTTACCGCGCTACTCAAACCGGGCAAGGGCTTCCCCTGCTTTGCCGAAGTAATGGTCGCTGTAGGGTTTTAGCCCGGTAAGGCCGGCTTCCTGTAACTTCGCCAACACCTTTGCGCTCAAATAAACAATGCCATCGTTCATGTAATGCCGCCAGAAAGGCAACTGGGCCACCTTCTCTTTAAGCAACGGATTTTTTTGTAGGGTCGGCAGATATTTTAATTCATAATAATTAGGGGCGAACATTTCGAACCTATTTTCTATTTCCGAAAAGTTATCCTCAATTTTCAAATAACGGCGGACATGGAACAAGTAATAAGGCGTTTGGTTAATGCGCTTATGCTGCTTATTTTGGATTTCCGTCTCGTGAAACTGATGCCCGAAATCATCACAAGCCTCCAATACCCGTTTCGCCGGCTCGGAAACCAATATCACATAACCATCGCTCCAAATGTCAGGCAATTTCGCATGTGGGCCCACCTCGAACACCCACACGGTTTCATAGCCTTCAGGGATTAAGGGGGCGCGGAACATCTGGCAGTGCGGCCAAGGCGGGTCGAGCGGGACATCTTGCATATCCCAATAATAATTCGGCGGATAGTTGCCTGTTTTTCCCGACGGACAGTAAAAGTCAATCCGTTGCAGGGGGCGCCTATTGGGGTTTATAGTATTTAAACGATAAAAATGGCTCATTGATGTACTCCTAAAGCCCGCGTAGGGCGCAAGACAATAGTATTGCACCCGGATGATCGAAAGCCAACAGCCCTTAGGCTTGCGAACCCCAACAGTTCAACACACACGACCACCCTGTTGTGTTGGGGTTCGTACCTCACCACAACCTACGGGCCTTTGTGCGTCTGCTACATAATACCGATTAAACCCACCCCCCCATTTTTTATCGTTACCCTGCTTACAGTTAATAGGGCGCAATGCCAATTAGTTATTGCCACTTATGGCTTTAGGTAATCTTGAAGGGCGTTTATGTGAAACATTCACAAAGGTAAGCGGGTCTGGCCGTATTGCCAGATAAAATATGCACTCTACGGCTTTTTTTCGATAATCAGGGTTTTCTTAAATTTAACGGTTATGCTATCATCTTGGTATTATCTAAACGATAATTAAAGCCATTTATACAATCACTTAGACTTATTAGGGTATTAAGCCATGCCAAAACCGTTCCGACTCCGTTCTTTACTTCCTGCCGCTGCCTTGGTTTTAACTTTCGCCGCTGCGCCAGCGCAAGCCATTTTTATTACTGTCAACAGCACCCAGTATGACGTGGTGACTGTCACCGATTCATACAACAACATCTCCGCCAGGCTGCAATCAACCCCGTGGTGGGGGACTGGCGCCACCAACACCATTTCTTTTGTCAACGCGTTAGGCGCGTCCTTTGGCTATCCTAATCTTGGCGGCGGCGGCACGCACCGGACCCCGTACTTTGCCTACCAGCTCCAGTCCACTTTTCCTGATACGCTATTCATAACCCAAGGTATTGGTCTCGGCGGTGTTGTCCAGTCTCCCAGCAGCAGTGTGACCTACGCGGTTCTGGCCTCGGAGTCAAGTTCGGTCCCTGAGCCTACAACCCTTGGCTTGATGGGTTTGGGCTTGATGTCGGCCATCGGCACACGCCGCAAAACGCGTAAGGCGCAGTAGACAATAGCCTTGCACCGGACGGTTGAAATCCCATGCGGTGCAAGGCTGTCGCCTTGCACCGCATGGGATGCGTTTTATGGCATTAGGGGATTGCTTGGGTATTGGTGCCGACCAGGCTGAACTCAAACAGGCTGAAACTTAGGTCGTTGATGCCGCCGGTTTCATAGCCGGTGCTGGCGGTGGGGACATAGATATGCTTAATGATGTAATTGGTGTAATCGGCGTACTGCGGGTGGCCTGCTGGACAGCTGGGCGCGGCGGGGAATGTTCCATCGGCCACCAATTGCGGTATCAGGTCATTAAGCACGGGGATTAAGTTCTTATTGGTAATAGGGGTTGTCACGCCCCTGACTTTGAAAGGATTGTAGTGGGTTTGGGGGTGGCTTTCGGGTAAGACATAGGTATCATAATCAACCAAGTAGCGCAAAGAGTAGCGGTACATCTTCTGGCCGGTGGAATCAGGCATCAATGCCGTGAAATTGGGGTCTTGGACATCTTCGCCAGCTTGGTTTTTGATAATATCGATATATTCAAACCGTTCGTCAAAGATGTTGGCCACCAGATTGAACGCATAATTTTTCGTTTTCTCCATTGCCGATGATGGGCCACAATACGTCCCGTTATCCATAAACCGGAACGTGATCCCAAAACGTAGGCCGCCGCCATCTTTACCGGCATTATATGTGAGCTGTGCGGTGGTCGGCACAGTGCCCGTATAGGAATAGTTGGCGGTG
>JAQTNZ010000235.1 GCA_028713595.1 Methylovulum sp.
TATTAACATTCCATTAACCGTCTCCCCAGTATCCTAAGCGCATCTACTGGAACGGCAACCGCCTTTGTTTCCTGCTAGATATTGAACCATTTCACTCAGAGGAGAACATCAATGTCTGTTAAAAAAATGTCAATCGGTCTTGTCGGTTTGTTGTTAGGTTTGGCCGGTGCGCAAGCGCACGCCGATGCCCCCAATTATTATCAATGTAAGGGCGATAATATCGCCATCACGTTCTATGACCATTCAGGGCTCAACAATACAACCCTGCTCAACGTAAAGTTGGGCAATAGCAAATATTCCGCTGACGGCACCAATATCGAGAGCAAAGCCACCGTGATCGGCACGGTCAAGTCATTGACAGTAAAAATCCTCCCTGATGTGGAAGTGAAAAAAGCCTCCTTTATTATTCCGACCATTAACCTAGGGCAGAACTTCAACAGCGAATTTGTCCGTGATGTTAGCTTTAAAAGCCAATTGGCCATCACAACCATCGCGACACCGTTTATATCGACCCCCTATATTGGTGTAGTCAATAGCTCCCAATACTTTGACCTCAATTGTAAAGCGTCTTTGGTTGTCGTGCCTTTATAAGTTAACGCCGCCCGATGTTACGCACCAATTGCCAGAAAAGTGCGTAACATCAGGCCATTCATCCCGCTAAATCAACTATCTGCCAGCTGCCGATAAGTGCCACGACAATACAAAAGCGGCTGACCTGAGCGGCAAATGCTGTTTTGCACTTCACCGACAACAATCCAATGCGTTCCCGCCTTAACCCTGTCCACAAGCTTACATTCTAATACCATCAAGCTTTCCGTCAATACCGGCACACCCGTATCACCAGTTTGCCAAGGGGTATTGGCAAAGCGTTGCTCTTGGCTACAGCCGCCTGCAAATTGATTGGACACGTCTTGTTGTTGCTCGGTCAACACATTGACGGCAAAGCGCTGGCTTTCAACAATGCCCTCCCCCGTATCGGCTTGCCCGTTCAGGCATACCAAAATTTGCGGCGGCTCGACCGAAACACTGGTAAAAGCAGTGACCGTCATGCCTTGATTACCGAATTTTTCCGAATAAGTTGTCACTACGGAAACGCCGCTGGCCCATAGTTGCAACGCTTTTTTAAAATCATCGACGCTAACAGTCATTTATCTTTTCCGGTTGTTAATGTTAGAAGTCTGCCTATCATTGCAGATACCCTCAGTATAGCATGAGCCAATTATAGGCCGATGCGCTTGTCGAACCAAAATTCAGCTACAATGCCCCAACCCACACCAATTAAAGGACAACATAACCGTTGCCAAAAATCACCACCTCATGACTGCCGACCCTTCCGCCAATTACCTTCTTATCATCGCCAGTTCTGCACGAATGCTGGCGCAAGCGGCGTATCAGGAAGGCTTTAAGCCCTTGGTAATTGATTTATTTGCCGATACCGACACCCAGCACTATGCGAGCGCTTGGCGGCAAGTTGCGTCCTTAAGCGTCTCGTGCCTAATCCCGGCATGTGAGCATTTTGTCTCCCATTATCCGGTGGTCGGAATAATTTATGGCAGTGGTTTTGAATCTTTTCCAGAAAGTTTGTCTTACTTGCATAAGAAAGGGGTAGTACTGGGTAATACATCGGAAACGTTTGCCAACATCATTAATAAGCGGACTTTTTTCACCGTGCTGGATGAGCGCCTTATCCCCTACCCTGACAGCGTTTTTAGCGCACCTGACGGCGGCACTTGGTTAAGCAAGCCTTTATACGGACAAGGCGGAGTCGGCATCAAACACTGGCGGCCAGGACAGCCGCCCGATGGCCTTTATTGGCAAATCTATCAAACCGGCATCCCTCATTCGGCGTTATTTCTCGCCGACGGGCAAAACGTGCAAGTGTTGGGCTTTAATCGACAATGGACGGTGACTGATGGCGAGCAAGCGTTCCTGTTTGCAGGGATCATCAATAGCACGGACTTAAATGACAGGCACAAAGTCTTAATAACCGACTGGTTGGCAACATTAGTGCCAATATTTAAAATCAGGGGACTAAATTCCCTGGATTTTATCCAAGAAGGTGACAAGCTTTGGCTATTGGAAATCAACCCGCGCCCATCGGCCAGTATGCAGTTATATAGCGGCGATGTATTGACCCGGCATATCAACGCCTGTGCAGGTCGATTGCCCGATAGCCCGTTGCCCGATAGCGAGGTTTGCGCCTATCAGATTGTTTACGCATCGGATACAGTCTATATCTCCAGCACCCTAGTTTGGCCTAAGGAATGCGTGGATGTGCCGCCTTCCGGCACTGTTTGCCGCGCAGGGCAGCCTATTTGCAGTATGATTGTCCGCCAGAAAACCGCACAAACCGCGCATGAACAGTTACAATATCAACACCGTGCTATTTTTAGCCAACTATCCGTAGTCAACCACCCTTCTTAACAAAAAAACAAACAGGTTTTCATCCTCATGGAATTCAAAGCTAGTGTGAACAAACTCGCCCAACCGTTAGTGCAAGAACTGCTCGACAATGCCGACAAACTTAGATTGCATCTGCACACGCTGGACAATGGCTGTACCATTATTGATGCGGGCATCAACGCTCCAGGCGGCTTGGAAGCCGGACGTATCATCACAGAAATTTGTCTGGGCGGTATGGGCACGGTATCACTGTCACACAGTGCCTACACGGAAAAATGGCCGTTGACCGTCAATGTCCATAGCACCAATCCGGTGCTGGCATGTTTGGGCAGCCAATATGCAGGTTGGAGCTTGTCCCATGAAAAATATTACGCCTTAGGTTCAGGGCCGGCACGGGCAATGGCGACCAAAACCAAAGAGGGTGTCAGCCAACCTGTTGAAGAATTGTACAAAGAATTGGCTTATCAGGATGCTGCCGAAAAAACCGTGCTGGTAATTGAAAACGACAAAATCCCCCCTGTGGAGATTGTTGACAAAGTCGCCGCCGCTTGCGGTGTGGCCCCTGCCAACCTGACCATTATCGTCACCCCCACCAGCAGCCTGGCCGGTTGCGTACAAGTCGTGGGGCGGGTTTTGGAAGTGGCTATGCACAAAGCCCATGCCCTGCACTTCCCGCTGGAAAACATCCTTGACGGCAGCGGTAGCGCCCCGCTGTGCCCGCCCCATCCTGATTTTGTCCAAGCGATGGGACGCACCAACGATGCGATTTTGTTCGCAGGTTTAGTGCATATTTTTGTCAAAGGCTCGGATGCGGCGGCGGAACAACTCGCCAACGAACTGCCCAGTTCCACATCCAAAGATTACGGCAAACCGTTTGCGCAAGTATTTAAAGAATATAAATACGATTTCTTCAAGGTCGATGCCATGCTGTTCAGCCCTGCCAGCGTGATTGTCACCGCCGTGGAATCGGGCAAAAGCTTCCGTGCCGGCCGCTTGGACAATGAACTGTTGAACCTGTCATTTGGCGGTTAGGGTTAACTTATGGCGGCATTAGCAACCCCTGTCTGCGACTTTGGCCAACCCGCACCTGATTTTAACTTGCCGGGCGTGGACGGGCGGCTGTGGTCGTTGGCCGAGTGCATGGGCAAAAATGGCTTGCTGGTCATGTTCATTTGCCAGCATTGCCCTTATGTCCAAGCCATCCATGACCGGATCGTCCGTGACTCACGGGAGCTATTGGCTTTCGGGGTCGCCTCGGTCGCCATCATGGCCAACGACACGAGCGCTTATCCTGAAGACTCCTTTGCCAACATGCAGCAAGCGGCGGTAAGTCACCACTACCCGTTCCCGTATTTATGGGACGAGACGCAAGCCGTCGCCCGCGCTTACGGAGCGGTGTGCACACCGGATTTTTTCGGCTATAACGCCGATTTTCAGTTGCAATACCGTGGCCGCTTAGATGCCAGTCGCCGAGAAGCCGCCCCTGCTGATACAATACGCGAACTGTTTATAGCCATGCAAACCGTTGCCGCAACAGGCCACGGCCCTGTACAGCAAACCGCTAGCATTGGCTGCAACATCAAATGGAAAACCCATTAATCTCTTTAACAGCACAAGTGAGAATAAAATATGTCAATTAAAAGAATGGTTGATCTGGATTTGTCAGGCAAACGGGTGTTAATCCGCCAAGACCTGAACGTACCCGTAAAAAATGGCCAAGTGACCAGTGATATCCGTATCCAAGCCAGTGTGCCAACAATTCAAAAAGCGTTGGAAGCCGGTGCCGCCGTCATCGTCATGTCCCATCTGGGTCGCCCCGAAGAAGGCCACTATGATGAAGAGTCTTCATTAAAGCCCGTTGCCGAACGCTTGGCGAGCTTATTGGGCCTGCCCGTCCGTTTGGAAAAAGACTGGCTGGAAGGCTTGGCGATTGTGCCGGGTGAAGTCGTCCTGTGCGAAAACGTGCGCTTTAATGTCGGCGAAGAAAAAAACAGCGATGAGCTGGGGCAAAAAATGGCTAAGTTGTGCGACGTGTTCGTTATGGATGCGTTTGGCACCGCGCACCGTGCGCAAGCCTCCACTCACAGCGTCGCCAAATTCGCCACGGTTGTCTGTGCCGGCCCGTTATTGGCCAGCGAATTGGACGCGCTGGGCAAAGCCTTGGAAACACCCGCCAAGCCCTTAGTGGCGATTGTCGGCGGCTCCAAAGTATCGACCAAGCTGACCGTGTTAAAATCCTTGTCCACCAAAGTGGACCAACTGATTGTCGGTGGCGGCATTGCCAATACCTTTATCGCCGCAGCGGGTTTTCCGGTCGGCAAATCCCTGTATGAACCTGATTTGATTGCCGAAGCACAAAGCCTGATTGCAGCGGCCAAAAAAGCTGGTTCCGATATTCCTATTCCGGTCGATGTCGTCTGTGCCAAAGAATTTTCTGATGCTGCGGTCGCCACCGTGAAAAAAGTCGCTGACATTGAAATTGATGATTTGGTGTTGGACATTGGCCCTGAAACCTCGGCCCAATATGCGCAGTTGTTAAAATCTGCCGGCACCATCGTCTGGAACGGCCCGGTCGGCGTGTTTGAAATCGAGCAATTCAGCCACGGCACCCAGGCTTTGGCAAAAGCCATTGCCGAAAGCCCCGCCTTCTCCATTGCCGGTGGCGGTGACACTTTGGCGGCGATTGACAAGTTTGGCATTGAAAACGATGTCTCTTACACCTCAACAGGCGGCGGTGCGTTCTTGGAATTTTTGGAAGGCAAAGAATTGCCCGCCGTGGCTATTTTAAAAACCAGACAATAAGCCCCGCCTGCCATTATCCATAATGGCAAATGGATAAACCAATATAAG
>JAQTNZ010000236.1 GCA_028713595.1 Methylovulum sp.
TGGAAGTCGTGCCGGTTTTAAATAAGATTGATTTGCCTTCTGCCGAACCGGAGCGGGTGCAAACTGAGATTGAAGAAGTGATAGGCATTCCGGCGGACGAGGCATTGATGATTAGCGCCAAGACGGGCTTAGGTGTCCGTGATGTGCTGGAGCAATTGGTGCTGAAAGTGCCGCCGCCGACGGGCAATATTGACGGGCCGTTGCAGGCGTTGATTATTGATTCGTGGTTCGACAGTTATTTGGGCGTGGTGTCGCTGGTGCGGATCATGCACGGCAGCATCCGCCGGAAGCAAAAGATCACTATCATGTCTACGGGCAAATCGTTCTTGGCGGAAAAAGTCGGTGTCTTTACCCCTAAGCGTTTGGAAAGGGATGTCCTGAACACGGGCGAAGTGGGCTTTTTGGTGGCGGGCATCAAGGACATTTTTGGTGCGCCGGTGGGTGACACCATCACCTGGACGGACAAACCGGCTACCGAGCAGCTAACTGGCTTCCATCGGGTGCAGCCACGGGTCTTTGCCGGGCTGTATCCGGTCAGTTCCGACAATTACGAAGATTTGCGCGAAGCCTTGAACAAGCTCAATCTGAACGATGCAGCCTTGCAGTTTGAGCCGGAAACCTCGCAAGCGCTGGGTTTTGGGTTTCGCTGCGGCTTTTTGGGCATGTTGCACATGGAGATTGTCCAAGAGCGCCTAGAGCGTGAATACGATGTCGATTTGATTACCACCGCGCCAACGGTGATTTATGAGGTCATCACCCAAACCGGCGAGGTTCTGATGGTGGATAACCCCGCCAAATTGCCCGATGGCGGTATTGTCAAGGAAGTTAGGGAGCCGATTATCCGCGCCAATATTTTGGTGCCGGAAGCCTATCTGGGCGGAGTCATCACGTTGTGCATTGAAAAACGTGGCGTACAAAAAGACATGCAGTTTGCAGGTCGGCAAGTGTCGCTGCATTATGAAATGCCGCTCAGTGAGGTGGTGTTGGACTTTTTTGACCGCCTAAAATCAGTCAGCCGTGGTTTTGCCTCGTTTGATTATGAGTTCCTGCGCTTTCAGGTAGCCGATTTGATTAAGTTGGATGTGTTGATTAATAACGAAAAAGTCGATGCCTTGTCAATCATTGTCCATCGGGACTTAAGCAATAACCGTGGCCGGGATTTGGTCGAGAAAATGAAAGACCTTATCCCCCGGCAAATGTACGAGGTGGCTATCCAAGCGGCGATAGGCTCAAAAGTCATCGCCCGCTCCACCGTCAAGACCTTGCGCAAAAACGTCACGGACAAATGTTATGGCGGCGATATTAGCCGGAAGAAAAAACTGCTGGAAAAACAAAAAGCGGGAAAAAAACGCATGAAGCAAGTGGGCAGCATCGAAATACCACAGGAAGCCTTTTTGGCCGTGTTGCAACTTAATAAGGAATAATCGCTCATTATTGCTTTCTAACTACAAAACCCAATTAAATATGATTGACTTTGATTTTTCGTTTTTTTTGTTAATAGGCACGGTGATAACGGGTGTCGTCTGGGGCGCTTATCTGCTGAGGCTCAAATCCCAAGGTCGGGTATTCAATGAGGCGGATGAGCCGATCGCGGTTGAGTATGCCCGTTCTTTTTTTCCGATTCTGTTGATTGTCTTGCTGTTGCGCTCGTTTTTGGCAGAACCTTTCCGCATCCCTTCAGGTTCCATGATGCCAACGCTGCTGGTTGGTGATTTTATTTTGGTCAATAAATTTACTTACGGTATCCGTTTGCCGGTCATCAACACCAAGATTATCGAACTGAACGAACCTAATCGCGGTGATATTGTGGTGTTCCGTTATCCTAAAGACCCCACGATTGATTTCATCAAGCGTGTCATTGGTGTGCCCGGCGACAAGATCGCTTATGAAAACAAACGCCTGACCGTTAATGGTGAGCTGGTCAATCAAGTGCCGTTAGGGCGCTATCAAGGGGTCGGCCAAGGTGCGGATATGACGGGCGCACAACAGTTGTTGGAAAGTTTGGCGGGGGTTGATCATAGCATTTTAGTGCGTGACGGCATTGTATCTATGGAAGGGGTCTATGAAGTTCCCAAAGGCCACTATTTCGTGATGGGCGATAACCGTGACAATAGCCATGACGGGCGTTATTGGGGGTTTGTGCCGGAAGAAAATTTAGTCGGTAAAGCCTTTTTCATCTGGATGAGCTGGGATTGGGAGCGTAGCGGTATCATAGGGTTTGATCGTCTGGGTACTGTTTTAAAATAAGCCGTTTAGCATTTTTTAGTCAACCGTCTGGAGAAAAAACTATGAAGACATTGGGCAAGAGTCAACAAGGCATGACATTCATATCATTGATTATGCTATTGGGCTTTATTGGCTCCATCGCCTTGCTGATTATGAAGATCGGGCCGATTTATATGGATCATGGCAAGGTGTCCAGCGCTCTGGATAAGCTAAAAGCGATGGAAGGCATTGCCAGCCAGAGCGATTACCAAATCAGGGACAATCTGCGCAAACAATTTAGCGTCAACTATGTCTCTGATGTCAAACCCGAAGATGTCCAAATCACCAAAAGCGGCGGTTATCTGAAAGTGACTATTGAATATGAAGTGGTGAAGCCCATTGTTGGCAATTTAAGCGTGTTGGTCGAATTTAACGATTCTTTTGAGGTGGGTGGCTAGTGCTAAGAAAGCCGGAACTGTTGGGCAAAAAACTGGGGTTGACGTTCAACAACCCGCAGCTGTTTGCTTTGGCATTGACCCACCGTAGCGCGAGCGCCAAAAATAACGAGCGTCTGGAATTTTTGGGCGATGCCATCTTAGGTTTTGTGATCGCCCAAAAATTGTATGACCGTTTCCCTGAGGCCAGTGAAGGCACTTTAAGCCGCTTACGCGCCAGTTTGGTCAATGAGACCTCATTGGCAGGGCTGGCGCGGCAACACCAACTAGGCGATTATCTGATGCTGGGGTCGGGGGAGCTGAAAAGCGGTGGTTTCCGGCGTGACTCGATTTTGTCGGATGCGATGGAAGCGGTGATGGGTGCTTTGTTTAAAGATCAAGGTATAGTCGCTTGCCAGCTCTGGATAGAGCAGTTGTTTGCGGAAAAACTCGACAGCCTGTCCACCCATAGCGGCCAAAAAGACCCCAAGACCCAATTGCAGGAACTGATGCAGGCCAGAAAGCTGGACTTGCCCGATTACACCCTAATCAGCATGTCCGGTTTGTCGCATGAGCAAACCTTCACCGTAAAATGCACCATCCCTATTATCGGCGATGCGACTATTGGTGCGGGCATCACCCGCAAAAAAGCCGAACAAGCCGCCGCCGAACAAATGCTCGAATTATTAAATAAGGCTAATCAATGAAGTGTGGTTACGTTGCCCTGATCGGGCGGCCCAATGTCGGCAAATCAACGCTGATGAATCATCTGCTGAAACAAAAAATCAGCATCACCTCCCGCAAACCGCAAACGACTCGCCATAGCATTTTAGGGATCAACACCAGTGAGGCGGGGCAGGCGATTTATGTCGATACGCCAGGGATGCACGACAACCAAAAACGGGCGTTGAACCGGCATTTAAACCGCACCGCTGAAACTACCCTGCTGGGCGTGGACGTGATTGTCTGGCTGTTGGACGGTTTGTTCTGGCATGAATACGACGAGGTGATTTTTAAAAAGCTGCAACAAGCTGGTTTGCCGGTGATCTTGGCCGTCAACAAAATCGACAAATTGGCCGAAAAAGACGCTATTTTGGCTTTTTTTGCCGATGCCCAGCAACGTTTTCCGTTTGAGCATTTGGTGCCGATTTCCGCCCTCAAGCGCACTAACTTGGATTTGCTGGAAGGCCTGATTATGGACATGCTGCCGACCCGTGACTGGATTTACCCCGAAGACCAGATCACCGACCGTCCTGAGCGGTTCTTGGTGGCGGAAATTATCCGTGAAAAATTGACCCGGCGTTTAGGGGCGGAATTGCCCTATGTGATGACCGTGGAAATCGAACGTTACGAAGAAAATCCTGAAATTACCAAAATCTACGCCATCATTTGGGTGGAGAAAGCCTCACAAAAAAATATCGTCATCGGCAAAGACGGCGACATGCTAAAAAATGTCGGTACCGATGCCAGGCACGACATTGAAAGGCTGATCGACCAAAAAGTCTACTTGCAACTGTGGGTGAAAGTGAAATCCGGTTGGTCGGATAATGAGCGGGCTTTGCAAAGCCTAGGCTTTAATGACGGCTAAAACGGCCTGCTTAACCCCCGCCTTTGTCTTGCAACAACAACACTACCGCGAAACCAGCCTGCTCTTACAAGTGTTGACCCGTGATGAGGGCAGGGTGGCGGTGTTGGCTAAGGGGGTCAGAAAACCCAAATCCAAAACCGCCGCCTTGCTCCAGCCTTTTCTGCCTTTAAACATCGCCTATAGCGGCAAAACCGGGCTAAACATCCTCACCCACGTCGAAGCCGTGCCACCCTTATTGGCGTTGCAGGGCTTGCCGTTGTACTGTGGCTTTTATCTCAACGAATTGCTGTGCCGTTTTTTGTATCCGCACGACCCGCACCCCGATGTCTTTGCCACCTACCGGCAATGCCTGGATAGCTTGGCCGAACATAAAGCCATTGAAGCGGCTTTGCGCCGTTTTGAAATCGGATTGCTCGGCCATGTCGGTTATGGGATTGATTTTGAACATGAGGCACCCGGCGGGCAAGCGGTTAAGCCGCACACCCGCTATGGGTTTAAGGCGGGGGTGGGCCTGGTCGCCGATGTTGACGGGCCGGTGTCAGGGTTGACCTTACAGGCCCTCAACGCGGGTGATTTTAGCCAGCCGCAGGTGTTGGCGGAAGCCAAGCTGTTAATGCGCGTGGTGATTGACAGTTGTTTGCAAGGGCAACCGCTTAAAAGCCGTGCGGTTATCCAGCAAATTATCAGCAGCGATGTCTATGGATAATATCCTACTGCTTTACTATGGAATTAAATAGGACTAAAATAGTCCTATTGATAAGGGGCGGTCTATGTTACGGTTGAGCAAATTAACTGATTATGCCACGGTGATCTTAAGCGTTATGGCGCGGGATACAGGCCATACCATCACCGCGATGGAAATGTCCACGTTGACCGGCATTGCCTTGCCGACCGTGAGCAAGATCTTGAAAGCCTTGGTGAACGCCAAAGTGCTGATGTCCACACGCGGTGCCAAAGGCGGTTACGCTTTGGCGCGGGCACCTGAATACATTTCGGTGGCGGCAATCATCTGCGCCTTGGAAGGGC
>JAQTNZ010000237.1 GCA_028713595.1 Methylovulum sp.
TAAAAAGAAACCAATGGAGATATGGGAACGAAATGGATTTGCGAGTAGGGGACAATATGATGATTTTATGTATAGAAAGCAAATGGAGAGTTATGGTTTAGCAATCAATTAGTAAAAGCGGAAGTGGCTTGTCAGGTCGAATTATGCCACTTTTTTGATACTTTTCGATAAGACAAAAAATTAAAATATTCATTACAATATATCCATATTCATCCAAATGTGGAATTTTAATTTTATACGTTTTATTGCCGATATGGATTTAAAAGCCCAGTACGACCAACAAATACAGCGCAACACGTTACAGCAGCTTATTCCCGTGCAGTCTTATGATGGCGGATCCAGGTTTTTCTACTTGGAAGACGGTCACTTAGGATGGGGCTATATCAGCAGCCCACTGCAAAGCGGGGACGATTCAGTCATCCAACGGATGAATGTGTTGTTTTCCTTCGATTATCCCCCGGACAGCTTTATTCAAGTTTTGTTATTAGGGGCTCAAGATATCCAGCCTACGTTAAGGGCTATTGAAAATATCCGTAAAACAAAAAACCCCGAACTGAAACAGTCATTGCGTAACCGCATCAAAATGCTTGATGAAGCAACCACGCGTCCTATCGACCCAAATGCCGTCGCGTATATCCGGGAATTCAAAATTATCTTCACCGTTAAGATTCCCCTGAAAGACAAAAAAGGTTTGCCGACGGAAGAGGATATGAAGCGCGGCAATGAACTTAAACTTTCATTTGAACAGACGCTCAAGTCGGCCGGGTTGCGCTTGGTTCCAATGGATGCGGAAATATACCTTCGCCACATCGGGCAGTTGTTGCATTGGAAACCTACGGCGGATTGGCGGGGTGGCGAGCCTTGTTATGATGAGACCCTACCGATTAACGGACAAATTAGCGAGCATGACGACCGGATTGAGGTGAACAGGGACAGTGTTTTGCTGGGTGACAAATGGCTACGCATACTTTCACCCAACCGTTTGCCAAAGACCATGAGCCTGCAAAATATGCGCCGATTGATCGGCGACCCTATGAACGGCGTTAGGGGGATACATGGTAACTTTTACATCAGCCTGAATATCCATATCCCGGACAGTTCCAAAGAGAAACAAAAAGCCGAAAAAGAACGCGCCACCATCAACTACCAGGCGTTCGGGCCGATGATGAAATTTAACCCCAAGCTGGCGCTGAAAAAGGAAAGCGCGGACTTGTTATATGAATCGGTTAATGACGGCGACCGGGTGGTCAGGGCGATGCTGTCCATCGGGTTGTTTGAAGATAACAGGGAGCGCAGCGAAGCGCGGCTGACGGAGGCGCGCGCCTATTTGAGCGAAATTGGCTGGAACATGAAGGAAGACAAATATATCGTGTTGCCCATGCTGGTGAACGCCTTGCCTTTCTGTGTTGATCCGCAGGCGGTTGAATTTTTGCAACGCTATAAACGGATGGGGTCAAAACATTGTATCGAATTCATGCCGATTTTGGCGGACTGGGCCGGCACTGGCACACCCCAAATGACGTTTGTGTCACGAAGCGGCCAGCTCATGAATATGAGCATTTTTGACTCCCACACCAACTACAACACCTGCATTGTCGCCGCATCCGGTTCCGGAAAATCTTTCCTGACCAACGACATCATCACTTCGCATCTGGGCTCCGGCGCAAAATGTTGGGTCATTGATGTCGGACGTTCTTATGAAAAATTATGCAAAACCATTGGTGGGGATTTTGTTGAATTTGGTGAGGATAGCCAGATATGTCTAAACCCGTTCCAGATTATCGACAATTACGCCGAGGAATCGGACATGCTGGTCGGCATCATCATATCGATGGCTTCAATGGATGACCGGCTTACGGATTTGCAGCAAGCACGGCTTCGTGCGGTGTTAAAAGAACTTTGGGATGGACATGGCAAAGCGCTCATCATCGACCAGGTTGCGGAAAAATTGCGTAACGACACTGACAGCCGCGTCATTGATATGGGTGACCAGCTCTATGCGTTCACCAGTAAAGGCGAATATGGGCGTTTCTTCAATGGCACCAACAATGTCAGTTTTAACAACCCATTTACCTGCCTAGAGCTGGAGGAGCTGAAAGGGCGTGGCCATTTACAACAAGTTGTCCTGTTAATTTTGATCTATCAAATCCAACAATCCATGTATCTGGGCAACAGGGACCAATGCAAGCTGTTGTTCATCGATGAAGCTTGGGATTTGCTGTCTAAAGGCAACATTGCCAAATTTATCGAAACCGGCTACCGCCGGTTCCGTAAATATAATGGTGCGGCGATTACCATCACCCAATCGTTAAATGATCTGTACAGTTCCCCATCGGGTGTCGCTATTGCCGAGAATTCCGCCAACCTGTATTTGCTGTACCAGAAACCGGAAACCATCGAAACGATCAGGCGTGAAAACAGGCTGATGATCGGTGAAGGCGGGTTCGAATACCTTAAATCTGTCCATACCGTGACAGGCCATTATTCAGAAATCTTCTTTAGGACCGATTACGGTTTGGGTGTCGGCCGCCTGATTGTAGACCCTTTTACCAAACTGCTTTATTCCACCCACCCCAATGACATCAAGAAAATTGCGGCTAAAACCCGTTTAGGGATGACCACGGCTGATGCCATAGAAACCATACTGGCCGAAGAAAACGCGGCTTAACTTTTTAGAGGCAAATAGATGGCTGAAGTTAATCAAAGTCCGAAAGGCGGCATTGATCCCCAATCCCCGTCCAAGAAAACGACAGAAAGGGAACGTGTCAATAATATATTTTTAAACCAGTATCGTGGCGACGCCGTTGTTGTGCCGATAAAACTGGTGTCAACGGAGATTAATAGGGCGTACCGCAAGCATTTTGACGGTGTCTCCCGCTCATTGTTTTATGTCCGCTATTATTCCAGAGCGCTGAACAACACTATCATAGAGCAAGAGGTTTTGACTGGTGTCATTACATTGCTGGATCAGGCGGCGGAAGGAATAAGGCATAAAAATGAAATAGCTGACAATTTAATCGGGCAGTATTCGGTAAAAATTAAGAATGGCGTCGCCCAAACGACGATAAACGCATCAGTCATCGACCCGCTTGCAAACCGTTATTTAAAGCTGGTTGCGGCGGCGGATGAAGTTGCCCGTAAATACAGGGCGTTATGGATGGCGTTGGCCATAGACGATAAACAAAAAAACCAAGCAATGAACGAAACCGTAAATGTGTTACGGCAAGTTCATACCAACAGCGCCCGGATCAGCTTAGGTTTAAGGGACAGGGTCTCATCAAGACAAAATTCGAAATTAGACGATGCCGGGATTAATGAAGCTGCGATGACAGGGAATGATGAGTTTCAGGATGAATTTGAAACTGAAGGGGCGGGTGTGTGAAACGTATCCCGGCCATCCTAACCTTAGCCTTATCCGCTTTGGATATTGGAGTGCTGGCGCACGCCGATGAAGGGATGGAGCAACCCTTTTTTGGTGTTTCGGACGGGAGGGTAAATGTGCCCACCCAATTGCAGCCTTCCGCTTTCTACCGGCAAAAGGAGCGGGGATGGTTTTGGTATGAAACCCCTGTTGAAGAAGAGCCTGAAATTGAATTACCTTCAGAAACGAAACCGCTTAAACAAGAGCAGATGGAGCAAAAGAAATTGCCGACCTTCAAACCACTGTCTTCGGAATGGTTTCGGGCGAATCTGACTAAGTACCGTGACCGGGCTGTTGATGACCCAACACCTGAAAATGTGTCCAGGTATCTGTATTTGCAACGGGTGATGCTCGATAAGGCGGAGCGGTTCACTGATGTCACCAAACAAGTGGTGATGGCCGATCCCATACTTGATGAGAATGGCCGCCGGCCTATTGCAACCTTTGGGGCAAACGCACTGGATGAGCAGGCGGAATTGGGGATGGCTAAAGTCGCCAAGCAGCTTGCTAAAGAAGCGGGGCTTTGGTTCTTTTATAGCAGTACCTGCACATTTTGTATCAAGGAGGCGGGCGTGTTAAAAGGGTTGGCCAACGCTTACGGTTTTAAAATTCTGCCAATTGCGTTGGATGGTTTGCCGTTGCCTGATAATCCGTTTCCGAATTTTACGGTGGATAACGGCCAGGGCAAGAAATTGGGGGTCGATACTACGCCGGCGTTGTTTCTGGTTAAGCCCGGCAATAACGGCGATGTTATCCAGATAGGCCAAGGGCTTTTGTCCGGGGATGATATTGTCAAAAGGGCGGTGGTGCTGGGTTACCGGCGTGGCTGGATCGACGATTCAGATTATAACGGCACATTAAAAGCCAAGCCCATCACCGTAGACCAAACTACGCTACAAACGCTTAATGATGATGACCTTAACCGTCCTGACGTACTGGTCAGTAAAATTAAGGAAAACCTCAGGGCACAGCAACGGAAGCTAGGCCAGTGAAAGTGCTATTAGGACAAGATGATTATTTGCTGACCAAAGGACAAAACCAAATCGTGGCATGTGACTACAACCGTTTGGTGAACGCCCATATTCTGATTATGGGCAAAACCGGTATGGGGAAAACCACAATGTTACTTAATATTATCAGTCAATTGGGAGGGTTTGAGGGTGATGTCCGAGTACATGTGTTTGATGTGCATGGCGACATTAATTTGCTAGGGGCAAGCTCATTCCGCTTTTCCGAAGCCACGGATTTCGGGTTAAACCCTTTTGTGGTCAGCCCACACCCACATTTTGGCGGTGTCAGGAAGCGTGTCCAGGATTTTATTGCCACGATTGGCGGTTGCCAACCCGTCGGCGCACGCCAAGAGGCTATCATGCGCCACTTGATCACGGATTTGTTCGCGGCCAATGGATTTTTTGCGGACAACCCTAAATCATGGGTGCTGGACGATGGTTTCCCGCGCAAATATCCCAAACGCTATCCGACAATGGATGACGCTTGCCGTTTTGCCTTTGGTAAACTCAAGCAGCTGATCATCGGTAGTGATAGCCAGTCAGGTAGGGCCTTAGAAGAGCTCAACAAAACCACATCCAAACTATACAAGCTATCAAAACAGCTGATTGCTCCCGGTATGCAATCGGATGAGGCATTGATAGGGCAGTCAGTAAAACAACGTGCGGACGCATTGAGGTTTTACCAAGACCACATCGAAAATCTTGAAACCGGTAAAGAGTTGGACGACTTCATACGATACGAATCCAAAGAAATCCTAAAATCGGTGGTCGACCGCTTCGACAACCTGAAAGCCAGTGGTGTTTTCAAGAACCAGG
>JAQTNZ010000238.1 GCA_028713595.1 Methylovulum sp.
GACTAATGAAATGGTCAGAAAAAAAAGCCCTGCGCCCAGCATTTGAAATAACAAAGATTCCATGGTTTGCAAAGACGGCAATGACTGAATGAAGCGTTTGGGCGGGTGGCTTTTAAGTTGCTGGTCGTGGATGTACAGCAGCACGGCTTGCAGGGCGGCGATGTTCAATAAGCTGAAGGCGATGATGGAGCTGAGGATATGCGTGGTCATTGCCCAGTTGTAGTGGGCCAGGTGCTGGGTCGGGTCGGCAAAATTAACTTCTAGCCCCAACATGGCGGCGGCGATAGGGAACAGGACGACACCGAGCTTTTCCACGGGCTTGTTCAACGCGGCGACCAGCAGCAGTAAGGCGACGATCAGGGCGACCAAGGAGGCGGTGCTGAAAAAGCTGAAACTAAAACTGTGATGGCTGGCAAACCCGCTGGCGATAAAGGCGCTATGCCCACCTATTGCCGCCCATGCCAGATAAAGGGGGGTATGCGATAGCTTGTCGCGCATCTGCCGAACCATCAACAGGGTGCTTGCCAGATAAGAAAAAATTGCAAAAGTGGCGAGGGCTATGGAAATCATTGGCTTATTTTTAACGCGGCGATGACGGGATAGGGTAGGCGAGAAAGGCTTGGCAATGACGGCAAAGTGCAAAGGTCTCATTGGCTATGTTAATATAACAGGTTAAATAGTCCTAGCGCATTTATGCCTATGGATAACATCTTTATCTTTAAGAATAACAACAACACGCCGATATGTTTGATACCTTAACCGACCGCTTAAGCGACACACTTAAAAAACTCAAGGGTCAGGCCCGCCTGACTGAAGACAACATCAAAGACACCTTGCGCGAAGTGCGTATGGCGTTGCTGGAGGCGGATGTCGCGCTGCCTGTTGTCACTGATTTTATCGAACAGGTCAGGGCTGGCGCTTTAGGCCAAGAAGTGCAATCTAGCCTGACCCCTGGGCAATCGATGATTAAATTGGTGCAGGCCGAATTGATTAAGGTGATGGGGGCGGCGAATGAAGGCCTTAACCTAAAAGCCGTGCCGCCTGCGGTGATTTTGTTGGCCGGTCTGCAAGGGGCGGGTAAAACCACCACGGTCGCCAAGCTGGGCCGTTGGCTGAAAGAAACCCAAAAGAAAAAAGTCGGCGTGGTCAGTGTGGACGTGTACCGTCCGGCGGCGATCAAGCAATTGGAAACTTTAGCCCATGATTTGTCATTGGACTTTTTCCCCAGCGACATTTCGCAAAATCCGGTGGACATTGCCAAAAATGCCATTGATGCCGCCAAGCGTAAGTTCTTGGATGTGATTATCGTCGATACCGCAGGCCGTCTGCATGTCGATGATGAGATGATGGTCGAGATCAAAGCCCTGCACGCCGCCATTAATCCGGTGGAAACCTTGTTCGTGGTCGATAGCATGACCGGACAAGACGCGGCGATCACGGCCAAGGCGTTTAATGATGCCTTGCCGTTGACCGGGGTGATTTTGACCAAAGCGGACGGTGATGCGCGTGGCGGGGCGGCCTTGTCCATCCGCCACATTACCGGCAAGCCTATCAAGTTTATCGGTGTCGGTGAAAAAACCTCGGCGCTGGAGCCGTTTTATCCTGACCGTATCGCCTCGCGTATTTTGGGCATGGGTGACATCCTCGGCCTGATTGAAGAGATTGAGAAAAAGGTCGATAAGGAAAAGGCCGAAAAATTTGCCCGCAAAATGCAAAAGGGCAAAGGCTTTGACATGGAAGACTTGCGCGAGCAGCTTGTGCAAATGCAAAGCATGGGCGGCATTGGCTCGATGATGGAAAAAATGCCGGGCATGAACAAAGTGCCGCAAGAAGTTAAGGAGAAAATGAACGACAAAATGCTGTCACGGCAGATTGCGGTGATTAATTCCATGACCATGCAGGAACGCCGTTTCCCCGACCTGATTAAAGGCAACCGCAAAAAACGGATCGCCGCCGGATGTGGCCAGGAATTGCAGGATGTCAACCGTATCTTAAAGCAACATCAAATGATGCAAAAAGTCATGAAGAAAATGAAAAACGGCAACATGGCGAATATGATGCGCGGCCTGAAAAGCAACGCCAAAAATCTCAGAAGATAGTGTCCAGTCGGCAAAATAGTCTGATCGGCGTGGCATGAGTGTTATTTTTCTTCACTTATCAGCAAATTCGCGTAAAATAGGCGGATTAACAATTATCAAATGTTTTTTTGAGGAAATTAAATGGTAACCATTCGTCTTTCAAGAGGTGGTGCAAAAAACCGCCCTTTTTACCACGTCGTTGTGACCGACAGCAGAAATGGCCGCGATGGCCGTTACATTGAGCGCGTTGGCTTTTTTAACCCATTGGCGCGTGGCAATGAAGAAAGATTACGTTTGGATTGTGAGAGAGTTTCTTTCTGGCAATCAAACGGTGCCCAACCTTCTGACCGTGTCGCCAGATTGATTAAAGACGCAGCTAAAGCGGTTGCTTAATCCGCTTGGCAGATAAAGAGCTTATCAACGTTGGTGAGGTTTCCGGCGTTTTTGGTATCAAAGGATTGGTGAAAGTATTTTCGTTTACCGACCCGCGCGAGAATATCCTTAGCTATTCACCTTGGCTGCTGAAAAAAGGCAATGAGGCAAAAACCGTTAAGGTTCTTGAGGGCGGCTTGCAGGGTGGGGCGGTAGTCGCCAAGTTTGCAGGCATAGACGATAGGGATCAGGCGGCCGCGTTAATGGGCTGGACGATTTTTATCACGCCTGAGCAATTGCCGAAAACGGCGGCGGATGAATATTATTGGTCAGAGCTGATCGGCTTGGATGTCCAGACCCTAGAAGGCGTTGCGCTAGGCCGTGTCGAAAACCTGCTTGAAACCGGGGCTAACGATGTGGTCATTGTCAGCGGTGAGCGTCAGCGGGCCATCCCGTTTTTGCAAGGGCGCACTATCATGCGCATCGATTTGACGGCGCGGCTGATGGTGGTGGACTGGGATCCTGATTTTTAATGGCCTTAACACGCTTTGATGTCGTCACCTTGTTTCCTGACATGGTCACGGCGGCGGCAAGTTATGGGGTTACAGGTCGGGCTATCGAGCGTGACATCGTCAGTTTGTCAGTCTGGAACCCTAGGGATTATACCCATGACCGGCATAAAACCGTCGATGACCGTCCTTATGGCGGTGGCCCCGGGATGGTGATGAAGTACCAACCTTTGCATGAGGCCGTGCAAGATGCCAAACACGCCCATAGTGGCGCTATTGGCTCCGTTAAGGTGGTGTGTTTAAGCCCGCAAGGAAAGCCCATTACGCAAGCTTTGCTTAAAAGTGCCAGCCAGCTTTCGCAATTGGTTTTGGTGGCGGGCCGTTATGAAGGCATAGACGAACGTTTTGTTGATTTGGATTGTGACGAAGAATGGTCGATAGGCGATTATGTCATCAGTGGCGGCGAACTGGCCGCGTTGATCGTGATTGATGCCATCACCCGTTTGTTGCCCGGTGTGCTCGGTGATGCCGATTCGGCGGTGCAAGACTCCCATGCCGATGGCCTGTTGGATTGCCCCCATTATACGCGGCCTGAACAGATTGATGGTTGTGCAGTACCCGAAGTGTTAATGGGCGGAAACCATGCGGACATAGCGCGTTGGCGGATGAAGCAAGCACTGGGGAGAACCTGGCAAAGACGGCCAGATTTATTAAAAAACAAGAATTTAGACGCAGAACAGGACAAGCTGCTAAAAGAATTTATCGTAGAATTGAATTAAAAGGTGTAGTGATGAGCAAGATTATTGATGAATTGGAAGCGCAACAGTTAAAACAAATCCCTGACTTTAGCTCAGGTGACACAGTGGTTGTGCAAGTAAAGGTAAAAGAAGGCGAGCGTGAGAGAATACAGGCATTTGAAGGCATCGTGATTGCAAAACGCAACCGTGGCCTGAACTCTGCGTTCACCGTCAGAAAAATTTCCCACGGCACCGGTGTCGAGCGTGTGTTCCAAACCCACAGCCCGATGATCAGCGAAATTATCGTCAAACGCCGTGGCGATGTCCGCCGCGCCAAACTGTATTATCTGCGTGATTTGACCGGTAAGGCAGCGCGTATTAAAGAAAAGCTGTAAAAGGCCATTATCAGCCGCTTACCAAAAAAGGCAGCTTTTTAGCTGCCTTTTTTTGTGCCTGTGGGTTTTTGCAGGGTGCTAATGGGGACGACATTTTCGCTGATAAGCCATTGCCCCACTTTGTAGGGCAATATCAATAAGGCGAATACTGTGCAGATGGTCATAGCATCAGGGGGTGAATGGAAATCTAGTTAACTCCCGCGTTTTCCCAAATCATCAAGATCCGCCGCCCAAACACTGTCCACCACACACAACGCGGTCATATTGACAATGCGCCGGACGGTGGCGGAGCCGGTTAGGATGTGGGCGGGTTTGGCGCAGCCTAACAGCACCGGGCCGATGGCGATGCCGTTGCCGGCGGTGGCTTTCAGCAAGTTGTAAGAGATGTTGGCGGCATCGATATTGGGCAGCACCAGCAAGTTGGCGCTGCCTTTTAAGGTGGTGCTGGGCATGATGCGCTTGAGCATGTCAAAATCAATGGCTTTGTCGCCGTGCATTTCGCCGTCCACTTCCAGATCGGGGGCTTGTTCGCGGATGATCGCTAAAGCATTGCGCATTTTTTGCGCGGAAAGGCTGTTGCTGGTGCCAAAGTTGGAGTGCGATAAGAGAGCGACTCTGGGAATTAGGCCAAAATGGCGCATTTGGTCAGCCGCCAGTAAGGTGATTTCCGCCAACTGTTCGGCAGTGGGGTTTTCGTTGATGTGGGTGTCAACCAAGACGATTTGCCTATCGGCCAACACCAAGTAGTTCATCGCCGCATAAACGCTGCATTCAGGGCGTTTGCCCAGCACTTGGTCGATGTAATGCAGGTGTAGCCTAGGGGTGCCGAAGGTGCCGCAGATCAGGCCGTCAGCGTCGCCTTTATGGACGAGCATCGCGCCTATCAGGGTATGGCGGCGGCGCATTTCCAGCTTGGCGTATTGTTCGGTGACACCTTTGCGTAGGGTCATGGTCAGGTAAGTTTGCCAGTAATCGTGGTAACGCTCATCCTGTTCGGGGTTGACGATGGAAAAATCGCCATCCTGCTTCATGCGTAGGCCCAGTTTTTCGATATGTTGCTGGATAATGGCGGGGCGGCCTATCAGCGTCGGCATGGCAAGCTGTTCATCCAAAACGATTTGCACGGCGCGTAATACCCGCTCGTCCTCCCCTTCC
>JAQTNZ010000239.1 GCA_028713595.1 Methylovulum sp.
TATCCGAACTGCTCACGTCGGGTTACGCTATCGCTATCACGACCTACATCGTATTTTTCAATACAATATATTGATTATTAATATAAATACCTTAACTTAAGGGCAGTGATTTATGCCCCGTGGGTACACCGGAGCATGGGAACGATGGCATTATTTTCTGAGATTGCTTCAGGGTTTTCATCCCGTTATCAAAGTCCGGGCGGTGGTACTATACCTCCATAACCCCGCCCCTTAACGCGGTAAGACACACTCCGTCATTTAAAAACCCGTATCGGCAATCGCGTGTCCAAGGTGGCTGCGCCCACAGGCCGGACGTTTAACGTGCCGGTGACGGCGACTAGGCTGCCGTCCGCCGCCAGTTGTTCCAACACGGTGCGGACAGGGCGCGGTAGCTGGGCGGTATAGGCCAGCCGATAGGACACGTCCTGACCGTCGGTCAGCCACACCCCGCGCCCGTGGGCATCGCGGCCTATCGCCAACCGGCCTTGTTTAATGACTTCTTTCATCCAATCATCCTCGTCCGCCGTGGCGGGCGCGTCGCCGATGACCACGGCGGGGCTTAAGCGCGTGACGGCGGCCAGTTTGTCGATAAACGTACCGGTGTTGTCAGGCGATACCCAGCCGGACACTTTGCAGACAGCGCTTCGAGTACATCTGCGCAATATTTTGCCGCCTATTTTAGTGTCGCTTAGGAAACCGATGTCCGGGCCTTGGTCGGCAGACACTGCCGAATCCAGCGTGCCATAATGCACCCTGCCGATGACGGTGAGCCGCCGCCAAGCGTTAGGGCCTGTGGCTTGCTTAGGGGTCAGTGTGTCCATCGGCAGCGGTGTGACCTGCTTGATAAACAGCAGCTGTTGTAACTGCGCCCCGTCGCGGTCAATGTCAAACCAGCCGGATAAGGTGCAGACATCGCCGTCTTGGCAGTGCGCCAATATGGCTTCCCCCTGGGGGGTCGCCGTGGCGAAGTGGACGGGGCTGCCCTTTTTAGGCTTGATATAAGCACCCATCACACCCCAATATTCCATCACCCCCGTGACCGTCAGCTTGACCCGGTGCGGTTGGTCGGGCTGGGCAAGGGCGGGGCCGGCCAAAAGCAGGCAAACAAGGGCGATGGCTTTCATGGGCGGGCGGTTTGCTTAAGGAGGGTGGGCGGATTTTAACACCTGCGGGTTTTTTTTCCAAACAGGTTTAAGGGGTTTGTGGGCGGCAGTGCACTGCCATTAAGTTAACGATTTGTGGTTTTAATTTCAACAAGATAGGATTAACCGTTCGCCCTGAGCTTGTCGAAGGGTGGACGGTTAATCCGGTCATGGTTCGACAGGCTCACCACGAACGGATTAACTTACTACGACCTTAACTCAATAGCGTTTTCTATGTTATTGAATAAAATAGTATTCCTTAACTTAATGGCAGTGGGGCGGCAGTGCCGTAGTGCCGTAGGTTGGGGTGAGGTACGAACCCCAACACAACAGGGTATAGGATCGTGTGTGAACTGTTGGGGTTCGCAAGCTCACCCCAACGGGCTTACTTACTTCAATCATCCAACTTATTTGCCCTTTTCGCTTTGGGCGTTTAAAAATTCAGTCCTATCGGCAATTTCGGTGATGGCGCAGCTTTTTGCGGCGGCGGACAGGGGGGCGGGTTTGCCGGTCAGGGGGATGGCGCATTTGACCGGATAGGTTTTTTTCCAGTGTTGTTGGTCATCGAGCAGGGCTTTTTTTTGTTTGGGGCTTAGTTCATCCCAAGTCGCCTCAAGAATGCCGTTAACCATCAGCAGTTCCACGTCTTCGCAAATGGCTACGTCTAGGGGTAAGGACGGTTGTTCGCAGTCAAGGGTGGTTGCACACACGTTGCCTACGGTTAAGACGATGGCGAGCAGTGGGGTTAAGACAGGTTTTTTCATGGCGGGGGTTTCCTTAAGTGATAATGATAATGCGGTTGTGTGGCGGGGGGTCGCCGCGTTTTTCCCCGAGGGCGCACCGCTCACCACTGGCGGTTTTTGGGGAGCTGGGCGGCTTTGCTCGTCCAGGGCCGTTGCCGCCCCATCACTGGCGTATAAGCGTGCCGTGTGCCACACATTTGTTTTGAGTACCGACAGAGGATAAATTATTATCATCATATAGATTGAGGAAAGTCGCATACTGGGCGATATTGTCTGTCCCGATATTCGCATAATAAATATGGCTCGGCGCACCGCCTTGAAGCACAGATATTGAAAGGCTTGTTGCTGTATTTGAATATTTCCCGGACTTATTGATGGCATTTTCCGTTAAAACATCAAACTCCCCCTGTGTTTCTGAAAGCAAATACTGCCCCACATCGTTGTAACCGACTATTTTTACAGAACCCGCCGTACCAGACACATTAGGCGTAAACGTGGCCTTAAATATCGATTCTGACATGTCACCCGGTTTTACGGACGTGATAGGACTGCCTATTACCGTTGTTTGACAACGTCCTGATAAAGAAAAAACATAGTTGCCGGAAAGCTTGGGGGCTACGGCTACAGCATAATTACTTGTTATTAAAAGGCTTATTGACAACAAGGTTTTGATTGATTTCATAAAATAAAACTCACAAATAGGTTTATTTGGATAGGGTAACGCTGGAAAAAGTTAAGTTGCTATATTTCAAACGGTCACGTTTTCGGCTTTTGGAGCTTGGGTCTTTTCACCGCAAGCGGGCAGGAGACCCAAGCCCCTCACTGCCATTAAGTTAATGGATTTGTACCTGTAATTTCAACAAGATAAAAGAGACGTTCTCGTTCCCACACAGCGTGTACCCACGGGGCAGTGTGGGAACGAGTGTGTACTTATTAACAGTCTGATTTTTAATAGTTATGCCTTAACTTAATGGCAGCGGGCCGTTAGGCGCGGGGCTTAAGGCCGCAGACCCGCACCGCGCCAGTTTACGCCACTTGTCGGGCGGTCAGAAAATCTTCTTCGACCCAATCGCGTAAAGCTGAGGGGCTATCACCGGCCAAGCCGCTAAACCAGCGTTGCTGTTTTTGGTCTTCGCTTAAGTCGCTGTCGGCCACGGTAAAGCTATCGCTGGGTGGGCGGCCACGCTCTTCGGTGATGATGACTGGCTTTAAATCAGGGTATTGGGTTTTTTCCGATGCCCAATCCACACTGCCCCCGCTACGTTGTAAGGCGCGTAAGCGGTGGATTTGCAGCGCCCCGTCACCCGCGTAGTCATTTTTATGATTGTCAAAATAATCAAATGCCGCCGCCCAGCTTTGTTCGGCGCTGATGAGCAAGCCCTGTTCAATCAGCTTGGCGCTGCCATCGTGTAACGCCGCCAAGGCATGGCGGGCTTGCGTCAACCCGTCACCGCCTTGCCGCCGCCCTAAACTGGCCTTGCTCAACAGCGGCGCGTGGCTTATATCCGTGCCGGTGATGTCCGCCAACGCGCCCAGCTCGCCGCCTGTTATCTCTTTGAGGGGTTGCAATTGCCTAGGCGGTGTAAGCTGGCCGTTTCGCGCTTGATTAAAGCGCTGGCGAATCTGTGCCAATATCCGTTGGTTCTTGTCATCGTCCGGCACTATGTGTTCCGCCCAATACAGCGCGGCTTCCGCCTCGTCCAAACGGCCCAAGTCAAGCAAGGTGTCCGAGAAGGCATTGGCAATGCTAGGATGGCGGTGAAAACCCGCTTGTTGGGCATCTTTGTAAACGGCCACCGCCTGCTCATACTGGCCGGTCACGCGCAAGCTATGCGCCAGTTCAGACCAACAGATAGGGTCATTAGGAACCAGCCGCGTCGCTTGCCGGAACACCTGCTCGCCTAAGGCGGTTTGCCCGTGTAGCAATAAGGCGTGGCCCAATTGGTTATGGCGCTGGTCATCATGCGGAAACCGCCGCCGCGCGTGCCAATACACGGCTTCGGCACGCCGCCAATCACCTTCGGCTTCCAAAGCCCGTGCCAATAACGACCAGGTGTGAGGATCATTAGGTGCCCAGCGGGCGGCTTCGTGAGCCAATTCCCGCGCCCATAGCGGGTCGTAATCTAATAGCTTATCGCCTAACCGACAGAAACCACGCACCAGATAATAACTGTCGCCACTCTCTTGCGTGTAATGGCGGTGATAGTCAAGCAGGGCAATTAAGGCCGGACGAGTGCCTACAAAATCTTTGGACATTCTCAGCAACAAAGGCACCATATCATCGACATGCGGCGGTTTCAGAAAGCTTTTAGCCGCCGTTTTCCCCTGTTGCAGATTGATAGGATAACGCCTATCCAGCCAGTTATGCACACCCTTGGAGACCTGCCGCGCTTGCAAGACTTCCGCAAACCGCCGCGTCCAGACCTCTTTGCTCATCGGGTAGACGGCGGCGAGAAAATCCAATTCGCCTAGCCACGGCTTGCTGGAGGATTCACCCGCCCTCACCAAGGTTTCGCCATACTCCAACAAACCGCGCAGCAAGGCTTTGGGCAAGCCGCGTTCGACCGCGCCCTGCTCGTCAGTGGGCATCAGCCGTAAGCCCAGCAGGGCGTGGCGGACATGCTCAACGGGATGGCCCCGGCGGATGACTTCGTACCAGGTAAACAGCAGGTTACGGTTGCGTTGCTGATAGGCCAAGGCCACCAATAACGCCGCTTCGGGGTCGCGGCTGCTGCCCAAGGCAAAGCCGCGCAGCCAAGTGCGCAAGCGTGGGGCGTGTGCGGCGCACCAGTCACGCGTTGCCGATAACGGCACGGCTTGGATAGTGCGGAAGGCTTCCACTAAGGCATCGGCGTACGTTTTGGGGGTCAAATCCTCAGGCATGGGCTGGCCTAGGCGTTCGGCCAGCCATGTTTGCAGGGCGGCATCGGCACGGGGAATGTCGGCGGGCGCTAGTAATTGGCTTAAGGCTTCGGAAGGGCGGGCGCGGTCATACTGGCCTAAGCTCATGCGCCCGACCAGCGCGGCCTCTAAGGCGGCGACGGCATCTTCGGCAAAGCGCCGCCGCCAGCGTTCGACACCGGGGCTGAGGATGGCACTCATAGGAGGCCACCGTAGCCGTTGCCAAAATCGTCACGGCCACTTTTTAGTTGCAGCCAAGGCAAATGGAAGGCACGGGCGCGGGCTAAGGGCATGGTGAAAGGGCGGCTGATGGTGCCGGTCTTAAAAAAATGATCGGGTTTGTAGGCTAGGCGCGGGTGCAGCAATTCTACGCCCATGGTGTAATCGTTTTCTTGGCCGACTGCGGCCAGATTGAGCGTGTGGCCGTAATAAGGGGTGTCGGCTTGG
>JAQTNZ010000240.1 GCA_028713595.1 Methylovulum sp.
CCCTCCATCTTGACTTAAGCCCCGGACGTATTCCGCTACAACGTTTGTTAGGCTTCGCTGCGCGGGTCAGCAGCAAGCGCAAGTTCTTGTTGGTCAGCAAAGTGTTGGGCAAGCATTATCCGGTGTTGCCCCGACTGATGTACTGGTCGTATCGGGCGTTGGCGCGGGCGGTGCTGGGCAGTGGTGTCGGTGATGGCTCGTTGTGGATAGGTATGGCAGAAACGGCGACCGGATTGGGCTATGGCGTGTTTGCCGCCGCCTGTCAGGAAGGGCTGCAAAACACCTTGTTTATGCAGACCACGCGCTATGTGCTGGAAGATTGCGAGCGGTTGGCGTTTGAAGAAGCCCATAGTCATGCTACTGACTTTTTTTTGTATTATCCTACGCAAACGGCACACAAGCAGTTATTTGTGCAAGCGCGGACTTTGGTGCTGATTGATGATGAAATCAGCACCGGCAAGACTTTTTTACGCCTGATTAAAGCCTATCAAACCGTAAACCCCTTTTTGGAAAAAGTGTTTATTGTCAGCTTGGTCAATTTTGCCCATCCTGATGACCGCAGCACCTTGGAAACGGAAGCCGGAGTCGCAGTGGAATGGGTGTGTTTTCGGGAAGGTTTGCTGCATTTTGAGGACGGCCAAAATGCAGCATTGGATCACATCAGCGTCAATGTCTCAGGTGATGGTGCTTGTAAAAAACATTTGCTGGCCTGGCCCGGACGTTTAGGTATAAACGCACCGTTACGCTGGCAAGCAGGAACATTGGAACGGTTGCTGCCGTTACTGGACGGGAACACTGACGACCCGCGCCCGTTGCTGGTTTTAGGTACGGGGGAATGCAACGCGCCAGCCATCATGTTGGGTAGGGATTTGGAACTGAAGGGATTTAAAGTAAAAATCCAAAGCACCACCCGCTCGCCCATCCATCAGGGCAATGATATTGCCGCCGTTTGTCAATTTACCGACAACTACGAGGATGCCATCCCCAATTTTCTTTATAATTTGGATTTGTCATATTACCGTCAGGTGATTATCTGCCATGAAACGCCGTTGTGTGCGTCTTTGCTAGGCCGCTTACAGGCTTGGCAAGCGATCAGCGCCCGTTTTGAACTCATCCCCGATACTGCCAACGATGCAACGCTACATTTTTTTAGACCTTGACGACACCCTGTTCCAAACCTTACGCAAATGCGCCAATGGCGCTGATGATCCCGCCTTACAAATGCGGGCGACCTTGCCCGATGGCCGCCACAACTCTTACGCCACCGCCAAGCAACAATGTCTATGGGATTGGTTAAACCAAGGCTTTCGGGTAGTGCCGGTAACAGCACGGGAAATGGCCTCGTTCCAGCGGGTGGCTTTGCCATTTCAAGAAGAAGTGGTGATTAACCACGGGGCGGTGATTTTAGACCCACAAGGCCATGTAGATACGGCTTGGATGGCGATGATGCAACAAGCCTTAGCCGTTGCTCAGGCGCCATTCCTAGCGCTATGGGCCGACATTGAAGCTTATTGCGCCCATGATAGCGGCTATAAGGCCCGCTTGGTGGAAGATTTTGCCATCACGTGGTACGGTTATATCAAGCACAACGCAGGTAGCGAGACCGCCCTACACCCTCTGCTGGACAGGCTCAAAACCCATCCGTCCATACTTGACGGCAGCTTGTATTGGCATATCAACGGCAACAATCTGGCCGTGTTGCCAACCTGCATCCGCAAAGAAAACGCGGTGGCCTATTTGTTGGCGAAATATCAAAGCCAGTATGGCGAAGTCTTGAGCTTTGGTGCCGGTGACAGCAAAACCGATGCGCCGTTTATGGCCTTATGCGACTATGCGCTCATCCCTAAGCATACGCAATTGGCGAGGGTGTTGGCGGAGGTGCAATAATCCTTGCCTTTAACATAGATAACTGGTGTTACGCAGTCATTTTTACAAAATTGAAAAATGTAATAATGAATCGCTATCGCGATGATTATTTTAATCGGGTTCTCGCACCCGAAAGCGAGACACTTTCTTTTTCTCCGCCAAAAGAAAGTACCCAAAGAAAAGGCGGCCCGATTGCCGCTTAATCTTGCGCTCCTCGGTTTTGTCGGGGGTCGACAGAGCGGGCTTCCTGCCCGCCTGCCGACGCGCGGCATCCTTGCCGCGCCCCTTCGGGCTTATCCCGACAAAACCTGCGGTGCTCAGCGCGGCAAACGGGAGAAAAGCACGTTACTGCGTAACGTCAAATAGATAAATTACCGGAGACCCCACCATGTCTGAAACAACCGTGCTGTTTAGGCCCGCCGGCCCTGAAGAAATAGCGTTGGTCGCCGCCAGCGGTTATCAAGCTTGGCCACCACGATTGCCGGAACAACCCTTTTTTTATCCAGTCACTAACGAAGCTTATGCCATTGAAATTGCCAGCGACTGGAATGTACAAGCCAGCGGTTACGGATGTGTCACTCGATTTGCGGTCAATACCGCCTTTATGGCTAAATACCCTATTCAAAAAGTAGGTGGCTCGCATCATACCGAGTGGTGGATTCCAGCCGAGGACTTGTCTGCACTCAACCAAAACATTGTTGGCAAAATTGAGGTGATCCACGAATTTAAGGCTTAACAATAGCTGCCCCCCTGTAGATTATGGCTCGCCGATAGGAGTGCCGTATAATCCCCCCAGCCATTCCACTATGACCCCATGACCCCATTCACAGGAAGTTACACAGCCGATGACGTGCAGTTTCTGCTCAAACCGATAACGGTTGCAGACACCCCCGTTGCCGCTAAAGAAGCCTTAATCCAATCCGGCCAGAAACATTATTCGCAACTGCTCTCGCATGAGTCATTGCCGCCCGAATCCTATCTGGAACTGTTTTATCAGGCGATGGCGGCGAACCAACAACGTGTGGCGGCGGATGTGCTCGGTTTGGCGGCAGGGATTGTGGCGACCCGCCCCCACGGAATCACCTTAGTGTCGCTAGCACGGGCGGGAACGCCGATTGGGGTGTTGCTTAAGCATCTGCTAAAACGTTATCACGGCATTGAGGCGGCGCATTATTCTATTTCAATTATCCGCGATATTGGCATCGACCAAAATGCCTTACGTTACATCTTACAACGCCACCCAGCCCAAACACTGGTCTTTGTCGATGGCTGGACGGGCAAGGGCGTGATTGCACGGCAATTGGCGGCAAGCTTACAAGCGTTTGCGCAATCGGATGGTGTCAGCATTCCGGCTGAGCTTTATGTATTGGCGGATTTGTCCGGCAGTGCGGCGGTGGCGGCTTCGGCGGACGATTATTTAATCCCTTCGTGCATTTTAAACGCGACCGTCTCCGGCTTGGTCAGCCGTTCGGTCTATGACCCACAGACCGCCCAAGCCGATGATTTTCATGGCTGCGTATATTATCAACAATTTGCACAACAGGACTTATCAGGTTATTTTATTGACACTATTCTGGCAAGTGCGGCGGAGCAATGGCCGCTCGCCAAACCGCCTTGCCCCACGCCCCGACACACCGGGCAAGCGGTTTCACAAGCGCTGATAGAACATTTGGCACAGCGTTATCACGTCAGCCAAGCCAATTACATTAAACCGGGTATCGGTGAAGCCACCCGCGTGTTACTGCGCCGCGAAGCCAGATTGCTATTGTTGCAGGATGACAATGCCGAGGCCACCTTACATCTGCGCTGGCTGGCTAAAGCGCGTGCCATTCCGGTCATTGTCCATAACGACCTGCCTTACCGCGCTGTAGCCTTAATCAAAGAGATAACATCATGACTACTTTACATCCTATGCTTACTAAACCGTGCTCGCCGTGGATGCTGGGTGCGCCCCTGTATATGCCTGCACATCGGCGGGATCTGGTGGACATTGCCAATGGCGAAAAACTTGAATTTTTACGCTCGATGATTTTTTGCACCGAGGATGCGGTGTCCAACCAAGACATTGCCAGAAGTTTGCAACATTTAGGCGCGTGTTTGCCTGATTTTGCTGAAAATTCGGGGCGTTACCGTTTCATCCGCGCCCGCAACCCCGAGGTGTTGGCGCAGTTGTTAGAACTGCCTGACATAGAAAAAATTGATGGCTTTGTCTTGCCCAAATTTAGCGAAGACGTTTTTGACGCGTATTTTAACCTACTGCAAGGCACGGCTTTTAAAGTGATGCCGACCTTAGAAACCCGTGCGGTGTTTGACGGCCAAGCGATGATACGGTTACGCGAGCGCTTGGTGCAAAGCGATATTTTTCCGCGTGTTTTGATGTTGCGTATCGGTGGCAACGATTTGATGAACGTGTTGGGCCTGCGCAGGCCGCGAGGCCTTACCCTGTATGATACGCCAATGAGCTATGTGATCGCACAACTGGTGACCTTATTCAAACCCTATAATTTCGAGCTATCAGCTCCCGTGTTCGACTACCTTAATGACACCGCAACCTTGCAAAAAGAAATCCAGCTGGATTTGGCGCATGGCCTGACCGGCAAAACCGCCATCCATCCCGACCAAATACCCGCTATCGAAGCCGCCTATGCGGTGGGCAGGGACGATTATGAAATGGCCTTGAGCTTAAGCGATGATGACGCGCCCGCTGTGTTCAAAATGCACAATTCCATGTGCGAAGTCGCCACCCATCAGCAATGGGCAAAAACGATACTGAACCGCCAAAGCTGTTTTGGTGTCACACTGTGTAATAGACAAGGCGAATATGCAGATATATCCAGTTGATGTCGCCTATACCAAAACAGCTAACCCATGCCACTTACGACACTATCCCACTACACTATCAGGAGCCAACCATGAGTTTTGACAGTTTTTTAAGCCAATTGAAGTCCAAAGCCAGCGAACTAAAAGCCGATGTCTTAAAATTTAAAAATAAAGATTTTCTCAATGCGGCAATGGCCGGTTCCGCCCTGGTGGCTATGGCGGACGGTAGCGTCAGCGCCGAAGAAAAACAAAAAATGATCAAATTTATCGAAAGCAATGATGCGCTGTCGATTTTTACTACCAGCGACGTGATCAAAGCCTTTCAGGACTTTGTAGGCCAGCTTGAATTCGATAAAGACATCGGCGAAGCCAAAGCTTATGAAGCACTAGGCAAGATGAAATCAAATGCCCAGGCCTCGCGGCTACTGGTTCGCATGATTATCAGCATTGCTTCTTCAGACGGAGTTTTTGATTTCGACGAAAAAAAGGTGGCTACCAGAATCGCCAAGGAACTGGGGATTGATCCAGCGGAATTTGAA
>JAQTNZ010000241.1:0-4765 GCA_028713595.1 Methylovulum sp.
GCAACAAAACCTTGCCGCTGTTGCTGGCCGCCCCCATTGCCGACACTGATATTGTCATCGGCAAATTTTTGGGCTGTTTTGGTCTTTTGACTATCGTCGTCTTGCTCGTCACCTTGATGCCATTGTCGTTACTGATAGGCGGGGAGTTGGATATTGGCAAATTGTCCGCCAATGTGCTGGCGTTGCTGTTGCTGGTGGCCGCCCTGACCGCCGCCGGACTGTATTTGTCCTGTATCGCCGCGCACCCGATTGTCGCCGGTATCGCCAGCTTCGGCCTGTTATTGCTGTTATGGCTGCTGGACAGCGGCATCCAATTGCGTGACGAGCGCAGTGCATGGCTGGAGTATTTATCCCTGTTACGGCATTTCCAAAACCTGCAAACGGGTTTGCTCAGTTCCGTTGATGCGGGATATTTCCTGCTGTTTATCAGCGGCTTTATTTTGCTCAGTATCCGTAGCCTGAATAACCTTCGCTTCCAAAAATGAACAACAACCCCCAACTGAAAAACCGGGTGCTGACTGTGGCGATAGCGGCTCTGTTTGTCGCTACGGCGTGGTTAAGCATCCGCTATCCGTTTAACCTGGACATAACCGCCGGAGCCACTAACACCTTATCGGCAACCTCGCAAAAACTGCTGGCCGCCCTGCCCGATAGCGTCAAGGTCACGGCTTATATTAAAAAAGGCTTGCCGATACGTTTGCAGATAGCCCAATTGCTGGAGCGTTACCAACGCCAGAAAAAAGACCTGTCATTCAGTTTTATCGACCCCGATAGCCAACCGGAAAAAACCCGTGAACTGGCTATTGGCCCGGAAGGCATGGTGCTGGTCGAATATCGCGGCCATACCGAAAAACTGACTTTTGTTGACGAATCGGCCTTGACCAATGCCCTGCTGCAACTGACCCACGCCCAACGGCGGTGGGTGAGCTTTTTGACCGGACACGGCGAACGCGCACCGGACGGTGCCGCCAATTTTGCTTGGGGACAATTCGGCAAGGAGTTGGCGCTCCGCAACATCACCGCCATGCCCCTGAATCTGGCAACCGTCGCCACTATCCCCGACAACTCAGGTGTGCTGGTGATCGCCGCCCCCAGCGTGCCACTCTTGGCGGGTGAAACCGAGACAATTAAGCGGTATGTCGAAAACGGCGGCAACCTGTTGTTGCTGGATGAGCCGGACGACCAACACTTGGCGGTGTTGCAGCAACAACTGGGCATACAACAACAGCCGGGTACAATCATTGATAACAGCACCCGCCTTTATGGCATCAATGATCCGGGCTTCGTCATCGCCAGCAGTTACCCGTCACACCCGATCACGCGCGGTTTGCAATTGATTAGCCTTTACCCGTTGGCGGCGGCGTTAACGGCTATCCCCAATAGCCTTTTTCAGGCGCATCCCTTGTTGGAAAGCGCCGGACAAGCGTCCGCCACGGGCATAAGCAATAGCCAGGTGTTTGCTTACGCCCTCACCCGTAATGTCGGTGACAAACAGCAACGGGCGGTGGTTATCGGTGACAGTGATTTTCTGTCCAACACCTATCTGGGCAATGTCGGTAATTTGGACGTGGGTATACGCATCATCAATTGGTTGCTGCAAAACGATGAGTTTATCGACATTCCGGCGAACGCCGCGACCGACAAGCAGTTAAACCTGCCCTATCTGGCGGTGGCCGTCATCGGTTTTGGTTTTTTGCTGGGGCTGCCCTTGCTATTGGCCGTCACCGGCTTTGTCATCTGGCGCAGACGCAAACGTAGCTGACACTGCCAACGGGTTGTGCCATTAGCTGGCTTTGCGGCTAACTGTCTCCAGCACCCGCTTAAATATGTCCAGCCACATAAAGGCGAACGCTTCTTTTTTTAAGTCCAAGTGTTCACAATCAACCCGATAGGTGTCCGCTTCATCAAAAACATAGGCCCAATCGGCGTGGCTATCCGTTTTCACACTCTTTTTTGCACTGACCAGCACTATTTTTTCAATATCCCCGACAATCCGCCCAGGTTTGTAAATAAGCATGGCTTGCAGATAAACAGGCTCGACAGACGGCCAAAAGAACTGTGCAGGGACTGGTTTTTTTCGGTAAAAATAAGTGCTTATGATAAAGCTCATTTTGAGTTTGACCAGCAGCCTTCTGATATAAACGACATACCCTAAATAGCTTAAGTTATCGCATTCCCGCCGCCAAAGCAGCGTACATATAGGGCGGTCTTTGCCGCCGGATTGGTATATCGGCGGTGGGTCGAGCATAAACAGCAACGCCACTTTTTTCCCTTGCGCACATAATTGGCGGGCCACTTCATACATAATCATGCCACCGACAGAATAGCCGCCCAAATAATACGGCCCGACAGGGTCAATTTGCAGAATGCCCTGTATATAATAGGCCGCCATCTCTGGAATAGTCCGATGTTTGGCCTTATGCCCCTCCGTGGATTGATGTTTTAACAAATAAAGAGGCTGGTCAACATCTATCTGTTCCAAAAGCATGGCAAAAATTTTGCCATCCAAGCCCCAAAAAAAAGGGAGCCGGCTACCTTCAGCCTGAAAAGCCGTAAGGATAGGGCTAGGATTTTTATCGGCAAGGGTGCCGCCTTCCGCCAAAGCCTTGGCAAGCTGGCTGACCGTAGGACATTGGAAAAGCAATTCCAAAGGTACGGGCATGCCCATTTTGGCCTCTATTTTTGTGCAAAGCACTAAGGCCAATAAAGAATGCCCGCCTAAGTCAAAAAAATTGTCATGGCTGCCAAGCTGGGCAATCCCTAACACTTCCAGCCAAATCGCCGCCAGCGCCGCTTCGGCAGGCGATTTTGGCGGAGTGTATGACTGCGCCTGTTCCGAGCGGGCATGACCCGGAGCAGGCAAGGCGTTACGGTCAAGCTTACCGTTGGCAGTCAAGGGTAGGTTAGCCAAAAAAACAAAAGCCGAAGGCAGCATGTAATCGGGCAATTTTGCTTTTATATACCCGCGTAAGGCCTTGATGTCCGGTTGCCCTTGGGGTGGCTGTGTCAGATAGGCCACCAGGCGTTTGTCACCCGGCACGTCCTCACGGACGATCACCGCCACTTCCTTGATACCAGGATATTGTCCCAGCACCGCCTCTATCTCCCCCAATTCAATACGAAAGCCGCGTAACTTGACTTGGTGGTCAACGCGCCCCAAAAAGTCAATCGCACCATCCGGCAGATAACGCCCCAGATCGCCGGTTTTGTACAAACGGGCGGCAGGGTCGGCACTGAAAGGATAGGCAATGAATTTTTCGGCAGTCAGTTCCGGCTGGTTGAGATAACCCCTTGCCAAGCCATCGCCGCCGATATGAATTTCGCCAACCACCCCGATAGGGACAGGTTGCAGGTGCTTGTCCAAAATATAAACTTGGGTATTGGCAATCGGCCAGCCAATGGGGATGGCATGGGGGGTGATTGTTTTCGGGATGGGGTAACAACAGGCAAAGGTGGTGCTTTCGGTCGGCCCATAACCATTGATTAGCTGGCTGTCCGGCAAGTGCTGAAGGGCGCGTTGGATATGGCTGGGTGAGAGGGCTTCCCCACCCACCAAAATTTGTGCGACCGTGCGGAGAATGAGGGGCTTTTCATCGATAATGGCGTTAAATAACGCCGCCGTTAACCATAGCGTAGTGATGTGCTGCCGCACAATAATGCTTTCCAGAACGTCCAGCATCAAGGTGCGTTGCGGATAAATGACGCAACAACCGCCATGGAGCAAACCGCCCCAAACCTCAAAAACCGATGCGTCAAAGGCAATAGGCGCCAATAACAAAAAACGTTGCCGGTCATCAAACCGTGCATAACCCGTGTTGCAAAGCAACCTGACGATATTGTAATGGCAAACTTTTACACCTTTGGGAAAGCCAGTGGAACCGGAGGTGTACATAATATAGGCCAATTGCGTCGCCACACTCTGGCAAGGCGGGTTTGCCACGCTTTCTTGGGCAAGACGGGGCCAGCAAGTGTCAAGACACACCAACTGCCCTGAATAATCAGGCCATTGCGCCAGCAACGCGGACTGCGTCAACAATAATGGCGCTTGGCTATCGTGCAGCATAAAAGCCAAACGTTCTTTAGGATATGTCGGGTCTAGCGGCAGATAGGCCCCGCCCGCCTTGAGTATCGCCAGCAAGCCGATGACCAAGTCCAGGCAACGTTCCATACCAATGGCGACCACGGTTTCCGGGCGGACACCCAGTGTCCGTAGATGATGCGCCAATTGGTTAGCCTTGGCATTAAGGGCTTGGTAGCTTAGTTGCTGTTCCCCAAAAACCAAAGCGCAGGCAGTCGGTGTCCTTGCCGCCTGCGCCTCAAAAAGTTGGTGGACGCATTGGTCGCGAGGATAGAGGGTGGTGGTGGCGTTCCAGCTATCGAGTTGCTTACGTTCGGGGGCGGTGAGCAACTCCAGTTCGGCAATGGCGGTTTCCGGTTGCCTGACAATGGCAGTTAACAACATCTGGAGATGTCCGACCATACGGGTGATGGTAGCGGCATCGAACAGGTCGGTGCTATATTCGGCCACGCCCATAAGACCGTCTGGATGCTCCGTCAAAGAAAACAGCAAATCAAATTTGGCTGAACCGTGAGCCACCCCAATCGGCTCGACAAGTAAGCCCGGCCAGTGCGGCTCTGGCAGGGGCTGCGGCTGTAACACTAACATGACTTGGAACAGCGGATGGCGGCCTGTGTCGCGTTGGTTTGGGGCTTCGGCCACCAATTTTTCAAAAGGCAGATCCTGATGGCTGTAAGCCTCCAAACA
>JAQTNZ010000241.1:4775-5224 GCA_028713595.1 Methylovulum sp.
TGCGGGTTTGGCCTAGCAGTTGGCAAAAGCTGGGGTTGCCTGACAAATCCCCGCGCAGCACCAAGGTGTTGACAAAAAAGCCAATCAGGTTTTCCAGCTCTTCGCGGTTGCGTCCGGCAATGGCGGTGCCGACGGCAATATCATCCTGGCCGCTGTAGCGGTGCAAAAGCGTTTGCACTGCCGCCAACAGGGCCATGAACAGGGTCGCATTGTGCTGTTGCGCCAAGGCGTTAAGCCCCTGGGCCAGCTCGGCGGGCAAACGGATAGGTATTTGCGCCCCCCGATAAGACGGGCGTTTTGGCCGTGGCCTGTCGGTTGGCAATTCCAGCACGGACAAGCCAGACAATTGCCGTTGCCAATACGCCAGTTGCTTATCCAGCACCTCGCCCTGTAGCCATTCGCGTTGCCAAACCGCATAGTCGGCATAGTGGATAGGCAATTCGGGTAGC
>JAQTNZ010000242.1 GCA_028713595.1 Methylovulum sp.
CAACTGTTCCCGGCATTGTCCGCCAATGCGGTGAAAAGGGTGTCGGCTCGATCATTATCATCACCGCAGGTTTTGGCGAGTTGGGCGAGGAGGGCAAGCGTTTGCAGCAAGAAGTGCTGGCTATTGCCCACCGTTACTCTATCCGCATGATTGGCCCCAATTGTTTGGGGGTCGTCCGTCCTAGCGGGCATTTGAACGCCACGTTCGGTGACGGTATCGTCAAAGACGGCAACTTGGCGTTGCTCTCGCAATCTGGGGCGGTGTGTACGGCCATTTTAGATTGGGCAAAAGCCCAAGATATTGGTTTTTCCACCGTGGTATCGATGGGGGGGGCGGCGGATATTGATTTTGGCGAGGTGCTGGATTATCTGGCAACTGACACGCAAACTACGGGGATTTTAATGTATGTCGAAGGCATACGCGATGCCCGCCGCTTTCTGAGCGGCCTGAAAGCGGCGGCGCGTTTAAAGCCGGTGATTTTGATCAAATCTGGCCGTCATGAAGCCGGATGCAAGGCGGCGATGTCGCATACCGGGGCAATGGTGGGTGGCGATAATGTTTTTGACGCGGCGATTGCCCGCGCCGGGGTTGTCCGCGCCTATAGCATTACTGAATTGTTTTCGGCGGCGCGGATTTTGGCAAATAACTACACCGTCAATGACAACCGTTTGGCCATTATCACCAATGCTGGCGGCCCCGGAGTGATGAGCACCGACCGTGCCGAGGATGTCGGGGTAAAAATGGCGGCACTGGGCGAAGCGAGCATCCAAGCCTTAAACGCAGTGTTGCCACCGCATTGGTCCCATGCCAATCCGATTGATATTCTTGGCGATGCCACCTCCGAACGTTACCAAAAAGCCTTGGACATTTGCCTTAAGGATGACAATATTGATGGCATTTTGGTGATTTTGACCCCACAAGCGATGACCCATCCGACTCAGGTGGCCCTTAGCATCATTGATGGCGCCAAAGCCAGCACCAAACCCGTGTTGGCGACCTGGACGGGCGGTGCGCGGGTGCAGGAAGGCCGTAACCTGTTTGCCAATAGCAATGTCGCCCACTTTAGCACCCCTGAAGTGGCGGTGGATGCGTTCGCCTTTTTGGCGAACTACACCCAAAACCAAATCTTGTTGAAACAAATCCCCTTGCCAGCCGAGGATATGGCGACACCGGATGTGACGGGGGCGCGGCTGATTATCGAGCGCGTCATGGCCGAAGGCCGTCAAGTGCTGACCGCCCAGGAAGCCAAAGCGGTATTGGCGGCCTTCCATATCCGGGTGACACAAACGATTAAGGTCGCCAATGCCAAAGAGGCGATGATTGCCGCCGAAACGATGGGTTTTCCGGTGGTATTGAAGGTCAATATGGCCGAATTCAGCCATAAATCTGACATTGGCGGTGTCCGTCTGAATATCAACAGTGCGCAGGACTTATCGCGCCACTTTACCGAAATGGCCGCCGCCATCCAACAAAAATACCCTGAAATAACCGAAGTCGGGATGACCGTAGAACCAATGTTCCGCTCGCCCAGCGGTCGGGAAATCATGATCGGGGTGGTGAGGGATCCGGTATTCGGCCCCGCCATCAGTGTCGGATTGGGTGGTACGATGGTGGAAATATTAAAAGACAGTGCCGTTGCCTTGCCGCCTCTAAACACTTATATGGTCGGGCAAATGCTGGCGAAAACCAAAGCCGCAAAATACTTGCGTGCCTTTAGGCAGTTGCCGCCCGCCAATACCCAAGCTTTGATCGATGTGTTGCTGAATGTTTCAACGATGGTCAGCGAATTGCCAGAAATTTTAGAGCTGGACATTAATCCTTTGATTGTTGACGAACACGGGGCGATTGCCGTGGATGCGCGGATCAAGGCGGAAGTATCCCATCAATTGACCCGCTATGCGCACATGGCGATACATCCTTATCCCCATGAATTGGCCCAGCAGTACCAATTGACCAACGGCATGAACATCACTATCCGTCCTATCCGCCCTGAAGATGCGGTCATGGAAAAACATTTTATCAACCGCCTGTCGGAAACGAGCAAATATTTCCGTTTCCGGCAAGCCTTGCAGGAATTGACTTCGGATATGATTGTGCGCTTTACGCAAATTGATTATGACCGTGAAATGGCCTTCGTGGCGGTCACTGAAGAGGCGGGGAGGCCTTGTGAATTGGGGGTAGGGCGATACATCAGGAATCCTGACGGGCATTCGGTGGAATTTGCCTTGGTTGTGGCCGATGATTGCCAATGCTTAGGCATCGGCTCAAAGCTTATGAACAGCTTAATGCAAACCGCCAAAGACAAAGGCATCACTTTTTTTGAGGCGGAAGTGCTAGCTGCGAATACGGCAATGTTATCGTTACTGAAAAAATTGGGGTTTAGTGTCGAAACGTTTACGGATAACAGCGAGGTGGTACGCGTTGTCAAAGACCTTAGAATATGAGCCTAGAAATCCTATCATGCAAACAATATCAAAAACCCTACGTTTTTTGCAGAATACCCGCAAAATAAGTATGGATATAGCTTGCTGCACTATAATGGGATATATTCACAATCGGTTGTTTTTATTAAAAATAATTCATTTTTAAAGGGTGGCATAAGCTATGCTTAGTATGTTTTATACTTAATGACACCACTAGGAAATCCACTTTATGAAAAAATTACTGTCCTCCTTACTGTGCTTGTATGCCTTAAGCCCAATGGCGCAAGCGAGCACAGCTTACGGTTCTTTGAGCAATTTTGATGCGGTCAATGATACGGGTGAAGAAACCCACGGTTTTGAAATTGAAATTGACGATGTGCACAGTACCCAAATCCAATACACTTATGATTGGAACCATTACGGCCATCCGACCATTACCGAAGATAACAGCGACGTTGCCCATCCAAAAACTTTTATCCGTTATGAGAGCAAAAAAGATGCGGCAGGCAATTATTTAAGCTATACAGCCATACCCGCCGGGCCATTCCCACCCACCCAAGGCCATCAGTGTACCGACCCGTCCGTGAATGTCGGCTGTGAGCATTTTGGCGTGTCTTATTCTGCCCCAGGAGTAATTAAGTATCATTGGTTGATTGATAATGTCAATGCACCTGGTAATTTGGTATTAGGGCCAGAAGTGCTAGTGTCGGCACCGTCTTGGACTTATCAGCCACCTGTTGCCGCCCAACCCGCCAAAGTGGTGGCGGTCATCCCCGCCCCGCCTGTGCCGCCCATTAAAGAATTTGGCGTACCATCTTGGGTAAAAGTGATTAAGACGCAGCTGCATAGCGCTATCAAACTGCCTTTGGAGGATTTGAGCAGTGCCGATAAGAATGGCGACGGCAAACCGGATTGGACGAACGGCGAAAAAGCCCAAGTGGAAACCGAATGGTATTTACTGCAAGCGCAAATCAACGGCCTCAATAAGGCAAAGTTACAGTTACCCGGTGCCGCCGAGCCATTAAATAACGGCGACGAACAAATCACCCGCCGTTATGAATTTTATAAATACGCAGGTAAACCATTGTCTTTAGACGGCGAAACAGGCGAAGCGATGTGCGATGTGGTTGCTAAAGACGGCCTGCATGGCGTAGGCAAAGTAGATGTCACCGATGCCAACGGTGACAGTTATATCTACACCTGTAGCACCGATGTGGTGGTCGGCGACTATACTGGGGCGCAAATGGTCGGCTTTGATGTCGCCGCCCCGCTAGGCCTGATAGAGCATATCGAAGACGGCGAAATTAACACACCCTATACCAAACGGACGGTGGTCGCTGGCGGTAACACGCCTTACGTCACAACGGTCAATGCCGGCACCTTGCCACACGGATTGGCTATCGATTCGGGTACAGGTGTCTTATCGGGTACACCTACCGAAACAGGTGTATTTACCTTCACTGTTAACGCTACCGATGCCGATAATGCCGTCATCAGCAAAAATTATACGATTAGCATTATCGACCCCTTGGCTTTGCTGCCAGTAATCAATACCAGCGTTTTGCCCGCCGCTACCGAAGGGGCTGCCTATAGTAGCCAATTGACGGCAACAGGTGGTTTGCCGCCGTATACTTGGACAGCGACCGCGCTGCCTTCTGGCTTACAGCTCTCGGCTTCCGGTTTATTGTCGGGTACGCCAGCTGTGGGATCCGCAGGGGCTAATATCGCCACTTACACCATAACGGATCAAGTCGCCAAAACGGACAGCAAAAACCTAACCTTGACCATTTCTTCGGTGAATAATCTGGCTTGTAGCCAAACCGATGCCCCCATCAAATCGATAGGGCGCAAATTTCTGGTTGTGAATAGCGGATTACTGGCATCAGACCGTGTCTGGTATACGCCAACCCCTGCGGGAACGACCTTTACCGGCGGCACGACAACTTTCCTAACCGGAGAACTGGTGACGGTATCGGGTACACTGGACAGTATAGGAGCCTGCCATGCCACGACAATAGTAGTAAAACCTAAGCCTAATTATAGTGTGGCAGATACTGGACGTGCCACGATCAGTGCTTTTGGTAGCAATTACATTATGGTAGGCGCAAAGAAAATAATTTGGAACAGCAAAACCGCTTATCTGCTGAATGCCCCAGCGATTCAAGTCGGTATGAAAGCCGTTTGGCGCGGCAAGCTTGATATCGACAGCAATACCGTATTGGCGGCTAAACTCACCATTAACTAAAATTACTGTCTACGAAACTGCCTCACAAACTGAGGTTATTTTAAGAAAATTTACCCATCAACATTCGGAACACTGACCCCGTTCCGAATGCTTCACCCCCCCGCTGTATTCTGAAACCTTAGAAGCTTAAATCACGCCCAGCTGTACAGGTCACCTTTAGATCCCCCTCTCTTGCCATAAGTTTCGCTTTGTTTTATTTCCGTTTAAATCTGTAGCTAAGGTTGTCCTCTGCATTTCAAGAAAATCCTGCTTCAAAATCATAAACTCCCTCTACACTTAATATCCTGTATTTTAATACCAAACTCCATACGCATCAACTTAAGAAAAAGCACAGCCATTATCAAAGCGTTGCGAGGTGTTGGGCTTGGCTTTTCTTGGGTTTTGGGAGCAACCGTGCCTGAAACGTTCCTCCAATTCTTTCAACAATCCGGTCAAGGCCGCCAAGTCATTGATGCAGGCCGCCAAGCGCGCCGATTGCTCCCTGACCATTTGGCTGCCTTTGACCAGGCTGCGTTCCTGTATGTGCCATAACCCCGTCAAAAAGACCCAATGCTG
>JAQTNZ010000243.1 GCA_028713595.1 Methylovulum sp.
TGTGGGCTTTCGTGATAAAACCGTTTTCTCTTGGGATGATTTGCTCTTACCTACCCATCGCCCAACCCTTGCCAGCATAATGCATCCGCAGGATGGTAGTGAAGCGCCCGAAGAGCCTTATACAATAGGAACCCAAGCCGTCATTAACCCTAAGTACACCTTAACCCCCAGATTATGGGAATACCTGCAAGCCTATGCAGAAAAGCACCGTGCGGCAGGCAATGGCTTTGGTTTCGGTTTAGTGACGGCGGATAGTGTGGCGCGTACCTTATCGGCGCGATATTACAAGGATGGTTCGGAAATTCTTGTCTCGCAAGGTGCGGGTAAGCGTCCGCGCCGATTGACTCCGCGTGAATGCGCTAGGCTTATGGGGTTTCCTGATAGTTTTAAAATTCCAGTGAGCGATACACAGGCTTATCGCCAATTTGGCAACAGTGTGGTTATGCCTGTGATACGGGAAGTTGCTAGAATTATGGTGCCGAAAGTTATTGAAAATATAAGCATTCATCAGCACAATTATTAATTTTTTATTTTTGATGGAGAAACAATATGAATACATCACGCATCCCTGACTTTTCCAATAAAAGTTTTGATGGAATGTTAATGTGGTTTTCCGAAATGTCAGTACGCGGTTTGATGTTTCATCCTGATGATGCACCAGAAACTATGGTGTCGATTGCTACAGATGAGAAAATATTTACAGACGATGAATGTAATAAAATCGGCGGCATACTCTCTGAGATGTTCAGCCAATTCAATGATGACGTTTACGATGCCGCTTATCCAATATTTATGAAGTGTATTGGTATGAGGTTAGATGCCTGATTAATTAACGGCTGATAAGGAATAAAGCAATGAAACACGGGTATCTTTCTCAGTATTTCGATGGTGTTGCCCTAAAACGCCTTAGCGCGGTTGAAGTGGATATGATTAGTTCACATCAACACGAATTCAATGGTGTTGAGGGATTGCGTGAAATACTAGGAGAACCCGCAGGTAAAGTCAGATACGAAGCAAAATTTATGTATCTCACCGATTACGAGGACGATCCTATCATTGAAGATGGTTTCCTAACTTGGTATGACGCACGGCAGAAAGCACGATTGGAAAGAGGCGTGATGCGATATGAGTATCGGCTTTATTTCCCGACAAATCAAGTGTCGCAGTGTGCCGCTGTCGGTGATCTATTATTAATCGCAAAGCGACCCAATAACACTTTATTGGCAATAGTCGCCGAACGGGAAACAACCATTGCAAAACAAATCATGTGGTTGTTCGGATTTTCCAGTTTAGCCCATCCTGGTTTTTCAATACGAGAAGATTTGGAAACCGAACAGGACAGAATTGCGTTTGCATCACGTTTTATTCTTGAAAGTATTGGCATTGTCGTTGAGACCACTGAGGAAACGTGGCTGGATGCTATGCTTCAAAAATTTAACGGCTGTTTCCCTACCACAAGGGAGTTTTCGGCCTATGCCCGTTCCACCTTAAAAGATATTAATCCACAAGATGGCCCCGATGATGTCTTAATGGCTTGGCTGGAACGGGAAGAAATTCTATTCCGCACACTCGAACGGCATCTTATTGGTGATCGCCTTGCCGATGGTTTTGACGGTGACGTGGATGGTTTCATCAGTTTTTCGCTGTCGGTGCAAAACAGACGCAAAAGTCGTGTGGGCCTTGCGTTGGAAAACCATCTGGAATGCCTTTTTGCCGAATTAGGTGTGCGTTATTCAAGAACCGCCATCACGGAAAACAAGACAAAACCAGATTTTCTATTCCCTGGGCATACCGAATACCACGATCTTGGTTTTAACCCGCTTAACCTGACCATGCTGGGAGTAAAATCGACCTGCAAAGACCGTTGGCGGCAGGTGTTGGCGGAAGCTAACCGTATTGAGCACAAGCATCTTCTGACATTGGAAGCCGCGATCAGCAGCAATCAGACCGATGAAATGCAAGCCCAAAAACTGCAACTTGTTTTGCCGCAGAGGATTCATGAGTCGTACACACAGGCACAGCGCACATGGATTATAGATTTATCATCGTTTATTGGCTTGGTGAAAGAACGGCAACACAGTAAGGTATAGCGTTTCAAACGCGGTAAGGCGCATTCCGTAACGCGTTAAGGTAAGTCCGCTACCCGCATACCTAAAGTAAGCGGATTATCGGGGAGGGCAACAAAGCCATAACGGGCGTAAAATGCCGCCGATTCTGCATTTTTTGCATCAACAAACAAAAGGCTACCGCCGATTAGGCTGGCGGCGGCCTTAATACGGGCCATAGCGTCAAGCAATAACAGCTCACCATAACCTTTCTTTTGCTCTGAGTGCGCGACCGCCAAACGGGCAAGTGTCATGGCGGGGATATTTAACGGCAGGCTTTTTTGCAGGGTTTGCGGTAACGCCTCTTTGAGTGTCAAGCCTCGGATAGCCAGCGCATAATAACCGATAATTGTTGCGGGGGCGCAGTCTTGCACCAGCACAAAGGTGCGGGATAAATTTTTTTGTTGATGCTGGCGCGAGGTGTTTTGTAGCCAAGCATCAAGGGCTGTATTGTTACAGCTAAAACGTTTCACGTCATGTGATGGAGCTAGGTTTTGTATTGAGAGACCCACTGTTTACCTCGTTTTGATAACGCTCAGATGCCTTTGCCAAAACGCTATTGGGCGGTGATGGCTTCTGAAGCAGGTCGAATAACATGGCGGCATCTTTACGGGTCAAGCTAATGGTCGTTTCACGCTCAAGAAGCTGCTCGGCCCTTTCCAGCGCGCTTTGCACCATAAACTGATTGAGCGTTGCCCCGGTCAAATCCGCCGCTTCCTGGAGTTTCTCTTGGATAGAGAGGGAAACCCTTGCCGTAATACGGCCTCGTTCTATTGATTTTTGTTGCATATTAACTAATTACCTATGGCTTTTAGGGTAAGCGGTTTAAGGTAGTCCGTTGCCGTTAAGGCCCGATGACGGGGGGTATTGTCAATGCTCTATGATTTATCGCGTCTATGTTCCGTTTCACCTTCCAGTTTGTTTGCTATACCTCGTCCATATTGAAAGCAATAGTTTCAAACAATTCTTAAAGACGATGTAACTTAAGGGCGTTGTAAGTTAATCCGTTCGTGGTGAGCCTGTCGAACCATGGGCGGATTAACCGCTCACCCCATTCGACAAGCTCACGACAGGCTTCGACCAGCTCCACCACAAGGGTGGTCTGGGGACAGGCGAACGGTTAATCCTCGCTTGCACTGTTTATGATTTATTGAAACTACTGCTTTCAATATGGACGGTGTTTATAGCGATTATTATAGACAGATGGTGTCAAAATGACACCCTTATTTTAATGGTGGCTTATCTGACGGCGGCAAGCCGTTACCCCATCAAGCGCCGCACGTTGCGCTTGCCAGTGTGAAGGCGGCAAGCTTGCTGACCGCCAAAAAAAACCACGCCAACAACCTCATATCCGCCACCGTCATAATAAATTCATATTGATAATTTATCATTAAGCCAGCGTTTTTACAGCAAAACTTGAAAGTTTCCGTATCGTGGCGCGGCAACGGGCAAGCCTATCATGGTGGGTTTCCACTGTTCATCCAAAGACCCAACCGGCCAGCCCTGCCGTTGCCCTAAGGCAATCCTTACATTGGCGCGTAACCCATCATTATGAGCAAAAAAATCAAAGCACCTTACAAAGCCGTATTTGTTTCTGACATTCATCTTGGCACCCGCTCGTGCAAGGCGGAGTTTTTACTGAAAACCCTCAAAAGGCTGTCTTTCGATGAAATTTATCTGATAGGCGACATCATTGATGGCTGGAAAATCAAGCGTGGTTGGTATTGGCATCAGGATCACACCAATTTTTTAAGGAAAATCTTAAAATATTCAAAAAATAAGCGGGTGGTGTATATCGCGGGCAACCATGACGAATTTTTGCGCAATTTTTTATCGCATGGCGATTTGAACATTGGCAATGTGGAAATTTATGACGAGACGGTGTATACCACGGCCTTAGGCAAATCGTATTTGCTGACGCACGGTGACAATTACGACATCGTCACCCGCTACCATAAGCAAATCGCGGTGCTGGGCGATATTGGCTATGAGTCCTTATTGTCGCTTAACCGCCATTTCAATTGGGTCAGACGGCATATGGGCTTTGGTTACTGGTCGCTGTCAAAGTTTGTCAAAAACAAGGTCAAGTCGGCGGTGTCGTTCATTACCCAGTTTGAAATCGTGGTGGCTAATGAATGCCAAGGCCGCCAGTTGGATGGTGTGATTTGTGGGCATATCCATTCCGCCGCCAACAAGTATATCGATAATATCCATTATCTCAATTGTGGGGATTGGGTGGAGTCTTGCACCTTAATCGCCGAAGATTGGGAAGGTCAGCTCCATATCATTGAGTATAACCAGCTGGAAGCGGCGTTGCCGCTGATGCTGGAAGATTTGGCCGATGAGGTGTTGGGCTAAAACGGTTGGGTATCTGTGCGGTGTTGGATAAGCGGGCTTCTCGTTCCCACGCGCCGCGTACCCGCAGGGCATAAATCACTGCCATTAAGTTAAGGATTTGTGCCTGTAATTTCAACAAGATAGGATTATCCGTTCGCCTGTCCTCAGACCACCCTTGTGGTGGAGCTGGTCGAAGCCTGTCATGAGCTTGACGAATGGGGTGGACGGTTAATCCGGTCATGGTTCGACAAGCTCACCACGAACGGATTAACTTACTACGACCTTAACACAATAGCGTTTTCTATGTTATTGAAATAAAAATAGTATTTCTTAACTTAATGACAGTGACCTGTCAGGCACGGATAAACGGATTGATACGGCTGGCCTTCTTAAGGGAGGCCAGCCGCCTTGGTTAAAGCAAGACCTTATATTTTTGAAAAATCAACTTTTAAGACGTTGACATCTTTCCAGACCTCTTCGACAAAATCGGCATCCATCGTTGGCATCCCGTCCTGCAACCATTGCACCAGGATTTTGGCGACATTGGGGTAGGTGATGTGGATGGCATGGTTCTCATGCAGCCAATGTTCAATCACCGCCCGGTCCAAAGATTTCATGGTGTGACCATAACCCAGCTCTTTTAAGGCGGCGGCATTGGAAATTTGCTCCATTTGCGACTGTAATGGCTTGACCAAAATCTTTTTGCCCAGTTGTAAGGCCTCGCTCGCCAATTCAAAACCGGCGTTGCTGATGATGCCCAAGATCGGAAG
>JAQTNZ010000244.1 GCA_028713595.1 Methylovulum sp.
AGCCTATCGCAGTACCTAAAGCGCCCATACCTAAAACCAAGCCTACTGCGATAGCAGTCATACCTTGCACATCAGCAATCAATCTTGCAATTTCCATGAAACCTCCAAAACGTATATCAAGTTATAAAAAAGTGTAAAAAATTAATGGTCTTCGTGCGCCATACTCAAGTAAACAATCGTCAGCACCATAAAGATGAACGCTTGCAGAGTAATGATTAAAATATGGAAAATCGCCCAAGGGAAACTCAACACGGGCTGGATATACCAAGGCAACAACGCGATCAGGATGAAGATCAACTCACCCGCATATAAGTTACCGAATAGCCGCAAAGCTAAGGAGATAGGTTTTGCAAGCTCTTCGACCAGCTTCAACAGCAAGTTGAATGGCATTAGCCATGGCCCAAATGGTTGCAAGGTCAACTCTTTGGTAAAGCCCCAGACGCCTTTGATCTTAATACTGTAAAAAATAATCAGGAAGAACACGGAGATGGACATCGCAAAAGTGGCGTTCAAATCGGTGCTAGGCACTACGCGCAAATAGTCGATACCCATTAATGAGCCAATCAAAGGCAGGATGTCAACGGGGAACAAATCCATAAAATTCCACAGGAACACCCAGCAGAAAATGGTCAGCGCCAACGGCGCAATCAGCTTGCTATGGCCGTGGAAACTGTCTTTTACTTGTGTATCGACAAATTCAATCAGCATTTCCGCGAAACTTTGCACTAAGCCCGGAACCCCGGCGGTGGCCTTATCGGCTGCGGTCTTGAAGAACCAGACAAACAGGCCGCCTAAAACAGCCGAGAAAAACAACGTGTCAAGATGTAATGACCAAAAACCTTCGCCAACCCGCAGCGCGGTCAAATGGTGAATGATATATCCGGTTGCACCTTCGGCAGCATGAGCTTCGGTAGCCATTGTTCCTCTCTCTAAATAGTCAATGTCAACGCATCAATAGCGCAAACCAAAAAACAGATATTGCCATCATATAGGTGGCCAATAGTGGAAATATATTTACATTGGGAATCTTAAAAGCCACGGCAAACAGGGCGATGGTCAGCACCCACTTGCCCGCTTCACCTATATAAAAGGTATTGACGGCTTTTCTAGCGGTCTTGCCCGCAGCACTGCGTATTTTCCACCCGAAATATGCATTAGGGATAAAAGCCGTCAGCCCACCAAGCGCCGAAGAAAATGCCTGTTGCCACCCTTGTATAACAGCAAAGCCTAACACGGCTAGTGTTATTATCAATAATTGATAAACAAGAATTTTGCTGACAGTGGATAATTTTTTAGTTGCCACTGTCTAACTCCGAACATAAAAGCTGTTGGATTATAACGAGCCGTTTTGATTTAATCAAGGTCGATATATACTCAACAAACTTATAAAGACCTGTTATAATCCCGTCAACATTTTTTAAGCCATTGATTTTAAATGATGCGAGGCCTATTTATACGATAATGAATATCATTATAATTTAGATGGTTTTGTATGCAAAAACGGCAAATAAGCCGCAATAACATAGGCATCGGCTTTTATTATCGCCAATCTGTGCCATTATATCGGCTTCAATTGGCTTATTAGGACGACACCATGCAGGGGCAACTCAAAAAAATGTGCGGGCAATTAGGCTCTCCTATCCTGTACGACTTACCGTTAGATAATGAAAAAATCGCCTTAAACCCATTTATCGGCAGCCCCATAAAACTGACCAACACCGGCAAGATCCGTTGCATACACTGCGCCAAACCGATTAAAAAGACCTATAACCAAGGTTACTGCTACCCTTGCTTTATCTCATTGGCCGAATGCGACCTGTGCATTGTCAAGCCCCACACCTGCCATTATGCCACCGGGACTTGCCGGGAACCGAGTTGGGGGGAGGCGTTTTGTTTCCGGCCGCATATCGTTTATCTTGCCAATTCCAGCGGCATTAAGGTGGGCATTACCCGCGCCAGCCAAATCCCGACCCGCTGGATAGACCAAGGCGCGACCCAAGCGTTGGCTATTTTCAAAACCCAATCGCGTCATATTGCCGGCTTGGTTGAGATTGCCCTCGCCCAACACGTCAGCGACAAAACCAATTGGCAACAAATGCTGAAGAAAGTTGCCGAACCCATTGATTTGCCCGGCCACCGCGACCAACTCATCGCTGTTTGCGCCGCTGAACTCGCCGCCATAACCCAGCACTTTGGCGAAACCGCCATTGAGGCGTTAAGCACGGCCGAAACGGTTGACCTGCATTTTCCCGTCAGCCATTATCCCCATAAAATAAAATCCCTCTGCCTCATTAAGACACCGGACATATCCGGCACCTTACTGGGCATTAAGGGACAATATTTGTTACTGGACAGCGGCGTGCTGAATATCCGCAAATACACCGGACACGAAATCATTTTTTCGGCATAAACTGCTAAGGGGCGAAAATGCCCGCCCCTTAGCAGACAGCGGATTAATGGACGATATTTTGCTCTTTAAGGGCACTATGGATGTCATCAAGCGACAGCGTATCCGTATCAAAAGCACTGTCGGCAAGCTCAGTTGGGCAATCGGTGCAAATCGCCAACAATCCGGCATTTTTGATGGCCTGTATCAAATCAGCGGTCGCTTGCGCTTCCAACACTGTAGTTGCATGACCGTTATCAAACAACTTCCTTTCCAACTGATAAGCCACCGTTCCGCTATTGGTGCCCGTCAACATGATCGCCGCCGGCGTTTGGCTAAACCGTGCCGCACGTTCCTCGGCGCTGACGGATTGCAGGCCTTCATCATCGGAGGTGCCTATAATCATCCCCGCACCCACCGTACTGTTGCTCAAGCGGTCGATAATAATAAACGAACCGGTGCCACGGCTGGTTTGGTAAGGGTCAAACACCACCGGAGCAGTGGCTGACACGGTGCAGCAACCAATTTCATTGAGCTTCAGCTCATTGGCATCATGATGCTCCAAGGTATTGACATCAATACGGTGATGGATCATCGACACCGATCCAAAGACGCTGCGGGTCGCCAACTTAAGCATATATTGGCGGCCTGGGGAGAGGGCTTTTTCGGTCATCCAAACGATATGCGCCTTGAACTTGTCGGCGACCACAGCGGCTACCTGCTCTTTGCCGACAATCATGTCGCCACGGCTAATGTCAATCTCATCTTCTAATGTGAAGGTAACTGACATCGGCGCAAAGGCTTGTTCAAGTTCGCCATCATAAGTGACGATGGCTTTGATCTTGCTGCTTTTGCCGGATGGCAAAGCCGTGATCAAATCACCCTTGTTGAACACACCCGCCGCGACCGTGCCACAAAAGCCACGGAAATCCAAGTTGGGACGGTTAACGTACTGCACGGGGAAACGCGCATTGTCAAAATTACGGTCATGGGCGATAACAACGGTGTTCAAGGCCTCCATCATCGGCACGCCTTTAAACCAAGGCATATTTTCACTAGGGTTGACGACATTGTCGCCATCTAAGGCCGACATCGGGATGAATTGGACATCCTGCAACGCCAAGGTTTCGATGAATTTCAGGTAATCTTGTTGGATTTGCAGGAATTTTTCTTCGCTGTATTCGACCAAATCCATTTTGTTGATGGCGACGATAACATGCTTGATACCCAATAAAGAAGCGATGAAGCTATGGCGTTTAGTTTGGGTTTGCACACCGTAACGGGCATCAATCAGGATAATCGCCAAGTCGCAGGTGGACGCGCCGGTCGCCATATTGCGCGTGTATTGCTCGTGCCCAGGGGTGTCGGCAATGATGAACTTGCGCGTGGACGTGGAAAAATAGCGGTAGGCGACATCAATGGTGATGCCTTGCTCACGTTCGGCCTGCAAGCCATCGACCAGTAACGCCAAGTCTATCTTGCCCGCCCCTGTGGTGCCGGATTTGACACTGTCGGCTTGCACCGCCGCCAACTGGTCTTCATAAATCATTTTAGAATCGTGCAGCAAACGGCCTATCAGGGTGCTTTTGCCGTCATCGACATTGCCGCAGGTTAGAAAGCGCAACAATTCTTTGCGTTCGTGTTGTGCCAAATAGGCGTTAATATCAGTGCTGATCAGATCGGATTGATGGGACATGGTATTAGATTCAAGGTAAAAGGTTCAAGGTAAAAACAAAGCCGCTTTATCGGCACCACTGGCTTTCACAGGGAGTGCCGTCATTATCGCCATCCATTTCAGTGTTTGGACAATGCTTGATGAAAAAATTAGCCTCATCACAAGAGGTCATTTGCGGACAGCGGGTGCGACCATCACAGTGATAGCTTTGTGTGTGGGCGCTGCTGTCTGGCAATTCTGAATTTAATGCGTGGTCATCGCCAAAACCTTTGATAAAGCCCTTCATTTTTTCCATAAGCGAAGAAAAAAAGGCCCTATCCAAAGATGTTTCCGGCTTAAGTGGCACATTAACAAGCTGACGTTCCGCCGGGCTGTCACAGACGATATTCGAATAGACGACACCGCCATGCCCATCAGCGCATTTGTAAATGCCGCCATAACTGTTTATCGGCACAAGGATAATGCAGAGTAACAGCAACTTATTAAGGAACATCTAAGAAGACTCCGACGCTAACCCATTTCTAGGCAATGCCGGCTTGCGCCGCCACTTGGCCTTCATAAATCATTTTGCAATTGTGCAACAAACGGCCCATCAGGGCCGTTTTGCCATCATTAGCCAGAAAACGTAACGATCCTTTACAGTCATGTTGTGCCAAATAGGCGTTAATAGCAGTGCTGATCAGATTGGATTGATGGGGCATGGCATTAGATTCAAGGTAAAAGGTTCAAGGTAAAAACACAGCCGCTTTATCGGCATCCCTGGTTGCACACAAGGGATGCCTATCATTGCTTGCCATCCATTCCGGCATTTGGGCACAGACCCATTAATTGACCAACTTCATTACAAGAGGCCGTTTGTAGGCAGTCCGCATTATCGCCACATTGCAAGGCCTGTAATGCCTGCAACACTTGCGTAAATTGCGAGGTCTCTAAACCCCTAGAGCCGTTACCGCCAGGTAACGCCAAAGCCTGTAATGCCTGCAACATTTGTGTAAGTTGCGAGGGATCTAAGCCACCAGAGTCGAGACTGCTAGGTAATGCTGAAGTTAATGCCGGGCCATTGCTTAAGCCTCTAATTTTGGCCTGTAGTTTTTCTATCAGCGCCGAAACAGACGAC
>JAQTNZ010000245.1 GCA_028713595.1 Methylovulum sp.
AATTGACATAGAGGCCTTGTCCGCCCAGTTAGGCTGTCCGGTCATCCCTATCACCGCCTCGGCCAAACACGGTATTAGCAACTTAAAGGCCGCCATCAATAAAGCCGCACAAAGCCAACCCATCCCCCGTATTGCCATCACCTATTGCCCTGCCCTGGAGCAAGCCGTCAGCGAATTGTCCCCCGCCATGCAGGACACCGCCGACCGTTATCCTTGCGATGTGCGCTGGTTGGTGTTGCGTCTGCTCGAAGATGACACCCTTGCCAAACAGATTGGTGGCGCGGCCATTTTGCCGCAAGTGGCAAAACTGCAACAGCGTGTCGAAGCGGCCACCGATGATGAAATTGACATCCTCGCCGCCGATGCCCGTTATGGTTTCGTCAACCAACTGACCCAACGCTCGGTTTGCAAACTCAACGAAGTCAGCCGCCACACTACGGAAATGATCGACCGCATCGTGCTCAACCGTTTTTTGGGCATTCCGATATTTTTGTTGGTGATGTACGCCATGTTTATGTTCACCATCAATATCGGCAGCGCGTTTATTGATTTTTTCGACCAGGCCGTCGGTGCCCTGCTGGTCGATGGCCTAGGGTCAGCACTAAAAAGCTGGGGTGAAGCCGACTGGCTCAATGTCATCATTACCCAAGGGATTGGTAGCGGCATCCAAGTGGTCGCCACCTTTATCCCTATCATCGGCTTCCTGTTCTTGTTCCTGTCCGCCCTGGAAGATTCCGGCTATATGGCCCGTGCGGCGTTTGTCATGGACAGGTTTATGCGCATGATGGGCCTGCCCGGCAAATCCTTCGTGCCGATGATTGTCGGCTTTGGTTGTAATGTCCCTGCAATCATGGCGACGCGCACCCTAGAAAACCAGCGTGATAGGATTTTGACCAACTTGATGAACCCGTTCATGTCCTGCGGGGCGCGATTGCCCGTGTACGCGCTGTTTGCCGCCGCATTTTTTCCGGTCGGTGGGCAAAATTTGGTGTTCGGCCTATACTTGCTGGGTATCGCGGTGGCGGTGGTTACTGGCCTCATCATGCGCCACACGATGTTTAAGGGCAAAACTACGCCCTTTATCATGGAATTGCCCGCCTACCATCTGCCCACGCTCAGTGGTGTCTGCATCAGGACGTGGGACAGGCTAAAATCGTTCCTGTTTAATGCTGGCAAGGTTATTGTCCCGATGGTGTTGGTGCTGAACTTTCTCAATAGCCTAGGCACTGACGGCAGTTTTGGCCGCGAAAACAGCGATAAATCCGTGTTAAGTGCCATAGGCCGCAGCCTGACCCCCGCCTTTAAACCTATGGGCATCAATGACAACAATTGGCAAGCCACGGTCGGCATCTTTACCGGCATCCTGGCAAAAGAAGCCGTGGTGGGAACCTTGGATGCACTGTACAGTCAATTGGGCGGTGACACAGCCCCAGCCGTAACGACCGACTTTGACCTCAAAACCGTTTTGACGGACGCGCTGTTGACTATCCCGACAAACTTGCGCAAGGTGGCCGACAATGCCCTAGACCCATTAGGGCTTAATATCGGCAACGTCAACGATTTGGCCGCCGCCGCCAGCGAGCAAGAAGTTAAAACCGCCACCTTTGCCGCCATGCAGCACAGTTTTGACGGCAAAGCTGGAGCCTTCGCGTATTTGTTGTTCATTTTATTGTACGCACCGTGCGTAACGGCGACAGCGGCCATTTACCGCGAAACCAACACGGGCTGGACGGTTTTTGTCGTCTGCTGGACAACCGGCATCGCTTATATGACGGCCACCGTATTTTATCAGGCCATGACTTACGACCAACACCCTCATTATTCGTTTATTTGGATAAATGGCTTATTGACGGCTTTCGCTTTGGTATGGCTGGGCTTGTGGTTTACCGGCAGGAACACGGACAAAAACCATCATCAGGAGGTATTATAATGATCTTGGACTTACGCGAATTTTTAAAACAACAACATCGGGTCGCCTTACAGGATTTGGTCAACCATTTCGGCATTGACCCTGATGCCCTGCGTGGCATGTTGGGCAAATGGATCAGCAAAGGCCATGTCCGCAAACTGTCGCTGGAAGCCAATTGCGGCGGCAGCTGTTGTAAATGTGACCCGGCCTTGACCGAACTATATGAGTGGGTGGACAAGGTTTAATAGGCTAAGCCCTATGCCGTTACGTTAATGACCGTAAGACATGGCTCTCTAAACGCCCACGGCTTTCCGGCACTAAAATCGGCCAGCCATATACTTGAATTATTGGTTATTTAGCTTCATATCGTGTAGATTCTCCATCAAGTCCGATATTAAAAACCCACCTGTTCAAAATTGCCAGATGAAAGCCCAAAAAACGCTATTGACCCCTCTACGCCACCCTTTACAATGCTTGCTTTGGCTGTTCTTGCTGACCCTTGCCCCGTATAGCTGGGCGGCGCATATCCAGGTGACAGTGGACCGCAACCCCGTCAATCTTAATGACTCGTTCCAGATCGTTTTCACCGCCACTGAAAACCCTGACGATGACCCTGATTTTAGCCCCTTGGAGCAGGATTTTTCGATACTCCATCAAAGCCACGGCAGCAGCGCCTCTTGGGTGAACGGCCAATCCAGCAAGACCATACAATGGACCGTCAATGTCATGGCAAAAACGGCGGGCAATCTGGAGATTCCGGCCATCCATTTTGGCAATGACACCAGTTCGCCTTTGCCTATAGAAGTTATTAAAGGCAATCCGCAAACCGATGCCAATAACAACGAGGAGCTGTTTGTAAAAGCCGAGGCCAGCCCCACCCAATCCTATATCCAAGCTCAAGTCATTTACACCGTGCGCGTTTATACCCGTGTCGAAATTGCCAGGGCGCAATTGTCCGAACCGGAATTGGCGGATGCGGTCATTGAAAAACTCGGTGAAGATGCCAATTACAACACGGAAATCAATGGCGTGGCGTATTCGGTCACGGAACGTAAATACGCTATTTTTCCGCAAAAAAGCGGTGCTTTGTCGATCAAACCGTTGGTGCTGACCGCCGAAGTGCTAACCGCAGGGCCTTCAAGGTACAACAATTTTTTCAGTGCCCCTATCGCCAAAACCCGACGGGTCGAATCATCGGCAATCACCTTAGACGTTAAAGCCGCCAAGACCACCGGACAACATTGGTTGCCCGCCGAGCAATTGGAGTTAAAACAGGTATGGTCGGGTGATACCGCGCAAATGAAAGTCGGCGAACCTTTGACCCGCACCCTGACACTGGTTGCCAAAGGCACGACAGTCGGGCAATTGCCGGAATTGAACGCCGCCCAAGCTGTTGAAGATTTAAAAGCCTATCCAGACCAACCGGTATTGAAAGAACAGAAAAACGCCGATGGCCTAGTGTCCCTGCGGGAAGAAAAAATCGCCTTGATGCCCTCCAAACCAGGTAGCTATACCTTACCTGCCATCAGCTTGCCGTGGTTCAATACCAAAACCCAGCAAATGGCGCTCGCTACCCTACCTGAAACCGTATTGACCGTGGCGGCTGATACCGAACCAACACCCACCGCCGTACCCACCCCCACCGCAACAATCAAACCGGAAGCCCCCTCCGCCCCTGTACTGGCATCAGTGCCCGCACCACAAGCAACCGCTAACGACTATTGGCCTTGGCTGGTTTCCGGCCTGTTGGCTGTGGGCTGGCTGACCACCTGGGCTTATTTTTTATGGGGTGGGCGTAAGAAAGAACCCCTTGTGGATGAAGCCCAAATGGCTAGGCAACTGAAATTACACGATATTGTTAGCCAGCTTAAAAAAGCCTGTTCCGACAACAATGCCATTGCCGCAAAAAACGCCTTATTAGATTGGGGGCGGCTACAATTTAACGAAACCAACTTAGGGGCAATCGCCAAGCAATGCGAAGCCCGTTTGCGTGATGAAATAGTGTTGCTTAATCAAGTGCTATACAGTAAAGACGCGCCAGAATGGCAGGGCAAACGCCTGTTCCAAACCTTTACCGAAAATCAGGCGCGCGCCAAACTGGCGACACAGGAAAATGGCGCATTGCCGCCCTTGCACCGCTTGTAAGCGGCTTTAAAGCTGTTGCAACCGTTAGGGGCGTTCTACTACGGAACCACGACCTTTCCGTTAAGGCTTATGGGCGAATAGGTGTCAAACGGCCCGGCCCATAGCCACAGCCTGCCGTTTCGCGCCCCAGTTACCCGGCGTTGCCTGAAAAATGCCGGCACAGCGTTCGCCACAAAAACGGCAGCAGCCTTTTGTATCCAAATTCCATTCGGACAACTCATACCAGTCACGGCCTATCAATAGCTTACCGCAACCATGACAATAAGTGCTGTCTGCGGCTTTGTCATGGGCGTTGCCTATATAGGCATAATGCACGCCGTTTTTTAACGCGATGTTCCGCGCCAGCAATAATGATGACAGCGGTGTACGCGGCTTATCCTGCATTTTCCAGTCAGGATGGAAAGCGCTAAAGTGCATCGGCACATCCGGCCCCAGATGTTCGACCACCCATTGGGCCATCGCCTCCAGTTCCGCTGCCGAATCATTCTCACCTGGAATAATTAACGTCGTCAGCTCCAGCCACACCGAAGTTTCCTGCTTGATGTATTGGAGGGTTTCCAAAATAGGCTGCAAATGGCCGCCGGTGATCTTATGATAAAAATCTTCACTAAAGGCTTTTAAATCAATGTTGGCGGCATCCATCCAGCGGTAAAATTCAGCCCTAGGGGCCGCGCAGACATAACCGGCCGAAACCGCGACAGATTTTATGCCTAGGCTCCTACAGGCCTGCGCGGTATCGATGGCATATTCATGGAACACCACCGGATCATTATAGGTATAGGCAACGCTGCCACAACCAAAATCAAGGGCGGCGTGGGCGATGGCTTCGGGGGCGGCCTTGCTCATCAAGGTATCCATTTCCCGCGATTTGCTGATGTCCCAATTTTGGCAAAATTTACAGGCGAGGTTACAACCGGCCGTGCCAAAAGAGAACACCGGCGTACCCGGCAAGAAGTGGTTGAGCGGTTTTTTTTCGATGGGGTCAATCGCAAAACCACTGGAGCGGCCATAACTGGTCATGACAATTTGCTGGTCGAGATTTTGCCTGACAAAGCACAAGCCACGCTGACCGTCATGCAATTTGCAAAACCTGGGACAAAGGTCACATTGGAC
>JAQTNZ010000246.1 GCA_028713595.1 Methylovulum sp.
CTATCGCCCCTGCCGATACGCCCGAAACGGTGTTTTTTTATAATCCAGAAAGCAGCGTCGATAACTTTGCCGCCTTAAAAACAGAATTTGACGATTATCTGTCCAAACAAGGGGCTTACTCTTTCCAGCCGTTCAGCGAGCGCAGCACGTTTGAAGGCATGTTGGCCGGCAAACCCCAAGGGGTCTACCTGTTATCCAGTTGGCATTATTTGCAACTCAACGCCAAAACCCCTTTGGAGGCAAGGCTGGTCGGCACTGCTAAAGGCGAACCGCAACAACGGAAAATCTTAAGTTCCAAAGACTTAAGCAGCGTCTCGGCATTAGCAGGGGCAACCATCGCAGGTGCCGGCAGTGAAGATTATTTGCGCAGCCAATTGCAGCAAATGCTGGGGGCCAGCTACGCGGCGCTGATGCCAAAAATAAAATTGCTGAGTGTCCCCAAAGACATTGACGCGCTGATGGCGGTCAGTTTCGGGATGGCGACCGCCGCCCTGTCTTCCGAAAGCAGCCTGAACAAATTGGCGCTCATCAACCCCAAACAACACGCCCAGCTGAAAACCTTGGCCAGCGGTGAAAAAAGTTTTTTGCTGATCGCCGCCGTCAGCAAACCGCCACAAGGCAACACCATGCCACTGCTTAAAGTCATCGAAACCATGCAACAGCAACCTGATGGCGAAAAAAACCTAAAAATGCTGGGCTTGGACGGATGGCGACGGATTGATGCCTTGGACACTTCGCTTGCTAAACAATTGCGCTTACCCTAACGCTTATGTCATATCCTACCTTTCTGCAAATCCTGCCCTTTAAAGCCTTAGCCGCCTTTGCGCTTGCGGCCTTATGCACACAGCTTACTGATACCGCCAAGGCGCAAAGCCCGGCGAAAATATTGATCGTCAACTCTGATGCCACCGTCAATAAATACCGACAAGTGAAAGAGGCCTTCACCTTGCAGATCGGCGCCTATGCAGGGCGCATCATTGATTTTGACGTACAACAAGCCGCCCGTCCTGAATTGCTGGAAAAACTGATTAAGGATGAAAGCCCTGACCTGATCTACAGCATCGGCTCGCAAGCCTACCAGCTTGCCAGCCAATTTGGCGGCGGTAAACCGGTGCTGTTCTCTTCGGTCATCAATTGGCAACGTTTTGAGCGGCATGACAACAGCTATGGCATCGCCAATGAATTGTCGCTGACCCAAGAATTGTCGCTATTACGCTTTGTCCTGCCCAGCTTACGGCGTATCGGGGTGATTTACGACCCCCGTTATAGCACCGAACGCATCAACGAAGCGCGTAGCCAAGCCAGCGAGTTGGGTTTGGTGCTAATCGAGCAAACCGTGGATGACGGGCATCCGTTAGCCCAAAACTTGGATGGTCTATTGGATAAGATTGATGTCCTATGGCTGATTGCCGACCCTGGAGTTTTGGCCGACCGTGCTAGCGTCGAAAAAATATTCACCAGCAGCAGCCAACATAAAAAACCGGTTTACACCTACAGCGATGCCTTTATGAACTATGGTGCCAGCCTAGTGGTGGCGGCGGACACCCCAACAATGGGCCGCCAAGCCGCCAATATGGCGCAAGCCATCCTGTTGCGCGAACCGCTGAAAGAAACCGTGCAATCCCCGGCCGGTTCGCACATCACCCTCAATGCCTGCCAACTCGGTAAACTTGATACCCATTACAATTCCGATGCCTTAGACGCGGTTAACCAATTGCTCGAATGCCATTAGATGATAAAGTTCAGGCGCACCCCCGCTGCAAAAAAATCGGCTAAACCACCAGCCACCCGGCCACAGCTTGCGCCAAGCCCGCTACGCGACCATAAGGCGCAACGGGCGGCGACCAGCCGCCGCACCCGCAACAGCATCCGTTGGCAATTGCTGACCACCATGATCGGGCTGATAGTCGGGTTGGTTGTGACCTTGACCGCCATTGAGCTGGTGTTGCAAAAGCGGTCTTTGGAAAATGAATTGTCCAAACGTATCGACCTGATGAAGGCCAACTTGATTGAGCACGGAGCCGCCGTCTCTAACGTGATGCTTACCCAAGTCGAAAACGATGTCGCCGCCTTCAATTTTTCCCACATCACCGAGAATTTGCACAACACCATCAAGGAATCACCGTTACTGGCTTATGGGATATTGATGAACAACGATGGCGTGGCCTTTATCCATACCAGCCACCCCGAACTGCAACAAGAAACCTTACAGGATGAAGCCAGCCGTTATGCCTTGGCGCAACGGCATTTGGCACATATCGAATACCTTGCCCTCAATGTCACCGAATTTATCTTGCCGATACATTTTGGCAACAAGCAATGGGGGGTATTGCGCCTAGGCTTCACGATGCAGGAGCTGGATAAGGAAATTGCCCGCTCGCAAGCTGACATTGCCAACAAAACCCGCGACCTGATCATCACCACCGCATTGATCGCTTTGTTGTTTGTGCTGATTGGCTCGGTCATCGTGATGCTCATTTCCACCACCCTATCAAGGCCGCTGATGCGGCTGACCGAATCGGTGAAGGAATTGGCCCGTGGCAATTTTGAATTGGCAACCCAATTGCTGGACGAAACCCCTAACGGGCAAAAAGTACGTTTCAAAGCCCAAGGTGAAATCGGTCAATTGGCCTATTCGTTCATCGAAATGGCTAATGAGATCCGCCAATCACAAGACAAATTGGCGGATTACAACCGCACCCTGGAAGCCAAGGTCAAAGAACGCACCCAAGAGTTGGAGCGAGCCAATGAAAAACTGAAAGGGCTGGATCAAATGAAGACCAACTTTCTTTCCACCGTATCCCACGAATTGCGCACCCCGTTGACTTCGGTGATGGGTTTTGCGCGTATCCTCCAGAAAAAATTTGAAAGCACCCTATTTCCGCCCTTGTCGCAAAGCGAAGACAAAAAAGTCCAAAAAGCCATGCGCCAAGTCATGGACAATGCCCAAATCATCGTTGAGGAAGGTGAACGCCTGACAACGCTAATCAATGATGTGTTGGATTTGGCGAAAATGGAAGCGGGGCGGGTCGATTGGAACATGCGCGAACTCAATATTGAAGACATCATCGACCGCGCCATTGCCGCCACCTCGGCACTGGTCGCCAACAAACCGGTGCAGCTTTGCAAAATTATTGAAGAAGCGTTGCCATTGTGCGAAGGCGACCGCGACCGCCTGATCCAAGTGGTCATCAACCTGATCTCCAATGCCGTCAAATTTACTGACCGGGGCAAGGTGACGTGTCGGGCGCAGCTTAAAGGCGGCGAGCTGGTGGTCAGTGTCACCGACAGCGGTTGCGGCATCAAGCCGGAAGACCAACCGCTGGTATTTGAAAAATTTAAGCAAGTGGGCGACACCCTGACCGACAAACCCAAAGGCACGGGCTTAGGTTTGCCTATCTGCAAGGAAATTATCGAGCATCATGGCGGACATTTATGGTTGGAAAGCGAACTGGACGTAGGCAGCACGTTCTTGTTTTCATTGCCGTTACCGCAACAACATCATCCTGATGCCACGCTGATGACCCAAGATGGCGAAGCCATCAGCTTAGTTTGGCAAAGCAACCGCGAAGCGTTGGCGGATGCTTTGCAAACCGGGCTTAAGCCCGTTACCGAAGCCGCCCAAGCCCACAATATCTTAATCATTGATGATGATGTCAATATCCGTGAATTCTTGCAGCAAGAATTAAGCGCCGAAAACTATGCCGTCCGCGAAGCCGGCAGCGGCAGCGAAGGGTTGGCGATGATTGCCGGACAACAGCCCGACCTGATTTTGCTGGACGTGAAAATGCCGCATCTGAATGGTTTTGCCGTTGCGGCGCGGCTACATACCAATCCTGCCACCCTGCATATCCCGATCATTTTACACACCATCGCCGAAGACAAGCTATTGGCGGAACAATTGGGGATAGACTACTATTTGACCAAACCCGCCAAGGACATGGACTTATTGGCCGCCGTACGGCAGGTATTGGTAACAGCACCGCCGCACAAAAAAATCCTAATATTCTCTGACGGTGATACCCAACACGATAGTTGGGCGTTAGGGCTGCATGATTACGGTTATCAGGTCAGCATAGCCGCTGCTGTCGAGGAAGGCTTGGCACTGGCGGCAAACTTACAACCGCAGCTCGTGGTCGCCGATGCGGCGCTGGCGATTGAACACCAGCTTATCAAACGTCTGCGGGTGGACTTGGGGCTGGATAAAACTTTTTTCACCCTCTTGGATAATCCCCATGAATCCTGAAATCAAACTCAAACGCCTATGCCAAAAAGGCCATGCCGCCCAGCTTATCGGGAAGTTTATCGCCGACCGTACACGGCCGCTGGCGATAATTGACCTGAATGGCGCCTGCTTATTGGGTGATGGCAATGAGGGTAGCCGTCAGCCGATTAGCGTTGAAGGCAATCACTTGGGATGGGTGTGCGGGCCACCCGAAGATGCGGGCTTATTGGCGGCCTTTATCAGTTATATGGCGCAAAAGGAGCTGGAAAGCAAGTTACTAGCACAAGAAACATTAAGTAAATACAAAGAGTTGACGCTATTGTACGAGTTAGGCGAAAAAATTGCCGCTTGTCTGGACATCGACGAACTCGCCCATCTGACCTTGGATGAAGCCCGAAGCTTTCTGCCCAGCAGCCAGGACATCCATCTGGGCATACTGCTGGCTGGACAAGAAGACGGGCAATTGACCATTTGTGCCGGACAAGGCGAGTTGTTTCCGGTTGGGAGCCAATTGGCAAGCATTGACGGCATCACCCAGCAAGTATTGGCTTCAGGCAATACCGAAATTGTCAATGAGGTTTGGCAAGACCCACGCTACCAAGCTTGTGGTGGGTCATTGGGCAATGTCCAAGCCATGTTGTGCGCCCCGCTGAAAACGCGCGACAAGACTTTCGGCGTACTCAGTGTCGTCAGCCGTTCATCAGTTTACTTTAGCGCCGCCGAAGCCAAGGTGCTGAACTTGCTGGCAACCCAAGTCGCCTTAGCGATTGCCAGGGTACACCTGATCCATGAGCGGGTCGCCCAAGAACGCCTGCAAGAATCGCTCAAACTTTCCCATAGTATCCAAATGGGCATGTTATCGACCGCCTTCCCGCGTTTTAGTGACGGTCAGCCCATCGATTTGTTCGCAGTAATGGAGCCAGCCCGTGAAGTC
>JAQTNZ010000247.1 GCA_028713595.1 Methylovulum sp.
ATAAATTACTCTTAATCAGCCTATTGCTGGCGTTAGCACTACCCGCCCACGCCCATACCGGTGTAGGGGCGGTGCATGGTTTGTTGGCGGGGGCGTTGCATCCTTTGCTGGGTATAGACCATCTATTGGTCATGCTGGCGGTGGGGTTGTGGGCGGCACTGCGTGGCGGTAAGGCTTTGTGGCTGTTGCCATCGGCATTTGTCATGGCAATGGGGGCAGGTGCGGCAGTGTCCTTGCTCGGTATTGCCATTACAGCGGCAGAAAGTGCAGTGGCCTGTTCGGTTGTGCTGGCGGGGCTGTTGGTCTGGCGTAACACCCGCATGTCATCGGCCTTGGCGGTTGCCGTGGTTGCCACATTTGCACTTGCCCACGGCTATGTCCACGCTTTGGAGCTTACAGATAGCACCGATGCGCTGGGTTATTCGGTAGGCTTTTTAGTGACCACCGCCCTGTTGCATGGCTTAGGGGTTGCGGCTGGTATAGTCGCGGCAGCACGGGTGAAAATGCTGGCTACCGGATTTGGTTTGGTTTGCGCCGTGGTTGGCTTGGGATTGTTGGCTGGGGTTTAACGGGTGCTTTACTTGTAATAAATTGATTTATAGTGATAATTTTTATTATGACCCGTTTTTTAACAGTGCTATGATGAACCCGCCCCATCCAGGCGAAACCATTCGGGAATTGTGTCTTGAGCCACTGGAATTGAGCGTGACCGAAGCCGCTAAAGGATAGGGCGTGACACGAAAAACATTGTCGCAGTTATTGAACGGCAATTCTGGCATTTCTACGGAAATGGCGGTGCGCTTATCCTTGGCTTTTGGTGGCAGCCCTGAAAGCTGGCTGTTGCAACAAAGCCTTTATGATCTTGCCCAAGCCAAACACAAATTCGATGCCCTTACTATCAAGCGGTTTGTTGCCGCTTGATAAGACACACTTATCTCCTTACCGTATCAACTACAAATCAACCAGATATTGCACAAAATAATTCATAGTAAATACCCTGATAAATCCATTACCGATTAAATCAACAGTAAGATCCCAACAGCCAATACCCTACAGGACGTTCCCATAAACCTACCTCTCCCACAACCCCAAGGCTGGCAAGCCCGCCTTGAATTAGGCTTTACCCACCGACACGGCAAAACCGTGTTGGCACATCGCCGCCATAGCGGGCCGTTAACGGTGCAACGGCCTTTTTATCCCGAAGGCGATGTCTGCCATGTGTATATCTTGCATCCGCCGGGCGGGGTGGTGGCGGGCGATTGCTTGGCGATAACGGTTGCCGCCGCCACCGATAGTCGGGCGTTGGTGACGACGCCGGCGGCGGGTAAGTTTTACCGTAGCGAAGGTAAACTGGCGCGGCAACAGGTGGTGTTGACCGTGGCGGCGGGTGCGGCGTTGGAGTGGTTGCCGCAGGAAACGATCATTTACGAAGGGGCGCTGGTGGCCACCGATGTGCGCGTGGAATTGGCGGCAGGGGCGCGGTTTATGGGTTGGGAAATTTTGGTGCTGGGGCGGCCCGCCGCCCATGAAGGCTTTACCACGGGTGAAGTGGGCATGGGCTGGCAGGTGTTCCGTGCGGGCGAATTGTTTTACCGTGAACGCCTACGGATAGACGCACAAGCATTTACCGCCTTATGGGGGTTACAAGGGCATTCGGCTTGTGGCACCTTGTTCGCATATCCCGCCACGACGGCGCAATTAGAGGCGGTGCAGGCGTTGATTGGCGAGAGTGCGGGGCGGGGTGTGACCTTGATAGACGATCTGCTGGTCTGCCGCGCCTTAGATAGCCGTGCCGACCGTCTACGCGATTTTTTCCAACAGGTCTGGCGCGGCTTGCGGCCTAGCGTGCTTCAGCGTGAGGCCTGTGCGCCGCGTATCTGGGCGACTTGATTTTTGCTTAATTCCTGTGTGAAGAGGACACCAAACCATGCAACTGACGTCACGCGAAAAAGACAAGCTATTAATTTTTACCGCCGCCTTATTGGCGGAACGGCGCAAAGCCCGTGGCTTGAAACTTAACTATCCCGAAGCGGTCGCCTATATTTCCGCCGCGATTATGGAAGGGGCCAGGGATGGGCGCACGGTGGCCGAGCTGATGGAATACGGACGCACGTTGTTAAGCAGCGATGATGTCATGGCAGGCATCGGCGATATGTTGCCGGACGTGCAGGTGGAGGCGACATTTCCAGATGGCACTAAATTAGTGACCGTCCATAACCCGATTGCCTAGGAGCATCCCATGATTCCAGGAGAAATTATCCCCGCCGCTGGCGAGATAGAGCTGAATGCCGGTTGCCCGACCTTACGCTTAGTGGTGGCGAACAGTGGCGACCGCCCGATTCAAGTCGGCTCGCATTATCATTTTTACGAAACCAATCCGGCGCTGCATTTTGACCGTGAGCTGGCGCGGGGCTATCGTTTGGATATTCCGGCGGGTACGGCGGTGCGTTTTGAACCCGGCCAGCAACGGGAAATCCAATTGGTGCCATTTGCCGGTTTGCGCCGCGTGTTTGGTTTTCGGCAAGCGATTATGGGCGATTTGGAGGCAACATCATGAGCCACATCAGCAGACAAGCGTATGCGGATATGTTCGGCCCGACCACGGGCGATAAAGTCCGCTTAGGTGATAGCGAGTTGTTTTTACAAGTCGAAGCCGACCGCACCGTGTACGGCGAAGAGGTCAAATTTGGCGGCGGCAAGGTTATCCGTGACGGCATGGGGCAAAGCCAAGCCGGAGCCGCGCAGGCGATGGACATGGTCATCACCAACGCATTGATTGTCGATTATTGGGGCATCATCAAAGCCGATGTCGGTGTTAAAAACGGGCGTGTCGCCGCCATTGGCAAAGCGGGCAACCCAGACATCCAAAACGGCGTGGATATGATTATCGGTCCGGGTACGGAAATTATCGCTGGCGAAGGCCATATTCTGACCGCTGGCGGCATTGACGCGCATATCCATTTTATTTGTCCGCAACAAATTGAAGAGGCCTTAAATTCCGGTGTGACCACTATGATTGGCGGCGGCACCGGGCCGGCCACAGGCACTAATGCCACCACCTGCACCCCAGGCCCTTGGCATCTGCAACAAATGCTCTTGGCCTTGGATGGCTTTCCGATGAATTTTGGCTTGCTCGGCAAAGGCAACGCCAGCTTGCCCGCCGCGTTGGAAGAGCAGGTGCTGGCAGGGGCAATGGGCTTGAAACTGCATGAAGACTGGGGAACGACTCCCGCCGCGATAGATTGCTGTTTGGGCGTTGCCGAACGCTATGACGTGCAAGTGGCTATCCATACCGACACCCTGAACGAGTCCGGTTTTGTTGAAGACACTATCGCCGCCTTCCAAGGCCGCACCATCCACACTTACCATACCGAAGGCGCGGGCGGCGGTCATGCCCCCGACATTATCAAAGCCTGCGGCTTGCCCAATGTCTTGCCATCATCGACTAACCCGACCCGCCCTTACACTATCAACACCGTGGATGAGCATTTGGACATGCTGATGGTGTGCCACCATCTTGACCCCAGCATTCCTGAAGATGTCGCCTTCGCCGAATCGCGCATCCGCCGCGAAACCATTGCCGCCGAAGATATATTGCATGATCTGGGCGCATTTTCGATGATTTCTTCCGATTCGCAAGCGATGGGCAGGGTCGGGGAAGTGATTATGCGCACTTGGCAGACCGCGCATAAAATGAAAATCCAGCGCGGCGGCTTACCGGAAGATGTGGCGGGTAACGATAATTTCCGTATCAAGCGCTATATCGCCAAGTACACCATCAACCCCGCCATCAGCCACGGTATCGCCCATGAAGTCGGCTCGATAGAAGTCGGTAAGCTGGCGGACTTGGTGCTCTGGAATCCGGCGTTTTTTGGCGTAAAACCCAGCCTGATTTTAAAAGGCGGCCTGATCGCCGCCGCCGCGATGGGCGATCCCAACGCCTCCATCCCCACCCCGCAACCTGTGCATTATCGGCCTATGTTCGGCAGTTTTGGCGTAACCGCCGCCGCCACCTCGATGATTTTCTTGCCGCAAGCGGCGGTGGCGGGTGGAGTGCCTACCACGTTGGGCTTGCGCAAACGTATTGGCATTGTCAAAAATACGCGTAATATTGGCAAAAAAGACTTGGTGCATAACGCCTACCAGCCCACCATCGAAGTTGACCCGCAAACTTATGCGGTAAGGGCGGATGGGCAATTGTTGACCTGTGAGCCTGTGGCGGTGTTACCGTTTGCCCAGCGGTATTTTTTGTTTTGAATCTTAATGGAGTAGATGATGACGACCCTAACGATTTCCCCCCAAGGGCAAATCACCTTACCCGCCGAGGTTTTAAGCCGCGATGCTTGGAAAAATAATCCCGAATTGGTATTGTTGTCTGTCGGGGATATGGTTGTGCTGCGCCCGGCATATTATCTAAAAAATGATGATATTAGCGGGTTGGGAGGATTTTTTGCCAACAATGCTGTTCATCTGAGTACCGAGGAGCTTTGTGAGTCGGTCAGTTTAAAATCCGTCTGAATAAAAGTAGAACTCTCGTTCCCACACGCTGTGTCACTGCCATTAAGTTAAGATATTATGCTTTCATTTCAATAAGATAATAAAGATAACTAATTTAAGGTCGTAGTAAGTTAATCCGTTCGTGGTGAGCTTGTCGAACCATGACCGGATTAACCGTTCACCCTTCGACAGGCTCCACCACAAGGGTGGTCTGGGGACAGGCGAACGGCCAATCCTATCTTGTTGATATTACAATCACAAATCCTTAACTTAATGGCAGTGACACGCTGTGTGGGAATGCCGTGCCACCCGCGCTGCGGTGTGTGAGACGGGACGCGGCGCGTCCTTACGGCATTCCCACACAGCGTGTGGGAACGAGTGTGTACTTATTGACAGTCTGATTGTTGAATATAATTCGTTAACTTAATGGCAGTGACATAGAGCGTGGGAACCATAGCTATAGGTACAATCATGAAACACCCATTCACCCTAGAATATTGGCAAGATGATGGCTGGTATGTCGGCAAGCTTAAATGTGAATTAAGAGCTAACCCCGCAAACAGTTCCAAAAGAACAGGGCCGCCGCAAGTTTGCCAAAGACATGCACCATGAGTCCGTTATAAGAGCGCACTTTGCTGGCGCATTCAATGCCCGT
>JAQTNZ010000248.1 GCA_028713595.1 Methylovulum sp.
AACAACCGGAAATATGGGCGGTGTTGATTGCCGATGCGCTACGCGAGGTGATACTGGAAAAAAAACTGGAACAACAGTTTGTTTATGTACATGAAGCCGTTTCCGACAGCGCACCGTTCCAATTGTTATTACCTTTAGGCACAAAGGCCGCCAAACCGATCAGCTATTATTGTGTCGCTGGCGGCTCGTTGGGTTGGTCTATGCCCGCCTCTTTGGGCATCAAGCTTGAAGCTGAGGGTGTTCAGGGTATCGAAACAAAATTGGTCGTGAACGCGGTGGGTGACGGGTCATCGTTGTTCTATCCGCAAACCTACTGGACTGCCGCGCATGAGCAACTGGGCATCCTGTATATCATCACTAACAACCAAGAATACCATACCCTGCAATTGGGTTTGCAACAGGTGATTGCGGCGTATGGTTCCGCCGAAGGTTACGAGTGGCAACCGGCGATGACTGACCCTGAATACTTGCGCATCAATCGGCCCAAATTTGATTTTGTCGCTTTGGCCAAAGCCTTTGGTGGAGAAGCTGGCGAAATCGTCGCCAAACCTGCCGATGTCAAGGCGGCAATAGTGCGTGGCGTGGACTATGTGCTCAGCAATAATAAATCTTACCTGTTGGATATGCGCACCGCACAAGACACCCCGCCGCCAGCCACCCGATCAGAAGAACAGGCATTGCTCTATAAACGTTACCGGGAACAGCCGCCGCTCGACTTTTTCCATGCCCAAACGGCAACACTTGGCGCACAGGATGGGACGGGCCTACCGGCCAACACACCTTCATTGTTCTGACCCCCCATTAATAATAAGATAAGGAATTGGATCATGCAAAACGAAAAAATTGACATCGCCATTGTCGGCGGCGGTGTTTCCGGCGTTTATAGCGCTTGGAAACTCCAACAAAAATACCCAGCCAAAAAAATTGTGGTTTTTGAAGGCGGTGACCACATAGGCGGGCGCTTGCTTTCGGTAACGCCGCCGAACATACCCGACATGGTCGCCGAACTGGGCGGGATGCGCATTTTAGAAAACGCCCAACCGTTGATTGTCGCCCTTATCCAGGAACTCAACCAACAATTGCCTACAGACCAGCAAATAGAGCTGTATGATTTCCCTGTTGACAAGAACCAAAACATCGCTTATTTGCGCGGTGTCTATCTACGGCTTTCTGACTTTACCAAAAAACCGGATAAAGTGCCGTATAAGCTTGCCTTTTTAGAAAAAGGCAACACACCCGGAGGCGTTATCGTCAATGCCATTGAGCAAATCGTCCCCGGCATTACCAACCCAAAGCTCAGTGAATGGCAACGGCGGGAAATGGCGCAGCAGGCCAGTTTTGCCGGAGAGCCTTTGTATAAACAGGGCTTTTGGAATGTCTTGTACCGTGTCATCAGCAGTGAGGCTTACCAGTTTGGCATGGATGCCGGTGGTTATAATTCAACCCTTGCCAACTGGAACGCGGCGGATGCCATACCTTGGTTCCTGACTGATTTTGGTATTGTCCCCCAGTATAAAGGCTTTAAAAAAGGCTTCCAGCAAGTGCCTAAAAGCCTTGCGGATTTCTTTGTCAAACTGGGAGGTGAAATCCGCCTCGGCGCTAAGCTGAATGGGTTTAAAACCGTTGATGACCAATTCCATCTCGACATTTTAGGTCAAACCGTCGTTGCCGATTCGCTGATATTGGCGATGCCACGCCGCTCGCTTGATCTGTTGGCACCCACCAGTCCCGAGTTGCAAACCATCCAAACCCTGATTGGTAGCGTCACCCCCCGTCCGCTGTTCAAATTGTTCACCACATACACCAACCCTTGGTGGTTGGCGGCAGGCTATACCGATGCCAAAACAGGGAAGTTTGTCGCTGTCGAATCGGGTCGAAGCGTCACCGACCTGCCCGTGAGACAAACGTACTATTGGCCGAAAAATACTGGTGAACCAGCAACGGCTGGGGAATCCATGTTGCTGGCGAGCTATGACGATGGCAACAACATCGGTTTTTGGGATGGTTTGCGCCCACAACGCACCCAGGCTTGGAAAAAAGGCTTGGCACATGCAAAAATTGACGATGCCTTTTTAGGCACTGTAGAACAAAGCGATGCCGATCTGGATTGGTGCCAGTATAAAGCGCCCGCCAAGATGGTTGCGGAAGTCGCCAGACAATTGCAATTGATGCACGGCTTAAGCCATACGCCCCTAGTAAAAAACGCCGCTTTCCGCGATTGGGGCGAAGACCCGTTTGGTGGCGGCTGGAACAGTTGGAATATTGGCGTAAAGAGCTGGGAAGTCAAAGAACAGATCACCCAGCCCATCAGTAACTTGCCATTGTATATCTGCGGGGAAGCTTACTCCGATGCCCAGGGCTGGGTGGAAGGCGCGTTGCAGACAGCCGATATAATGCTGGGCAAAATGTAACCAGCATTTGTAGTGCCTTCCATTCCGGCACATTGTCGGAATGGAAGCCTCTGAAGTAATTTTGGGTCTGCGGGTGCAAACAGCCTCAATGCCAGTCAATTTCGATAATTTCTAGTGCACTTCGGCGTTGAATTCAGGTGGGGGAATTTATGGGGTATGGTCAATAGGGCCAGCGTATAAAAATGCCTATTGGAAACGCCTTTTCCATAAAATTATCGCTTAGGACGGACATAATCGGGTTTTGTCGCAAAATTGGCAAATCTAAGGGATAATCGCCCAATGTTAGTGGTTGAAAACGATGGACATCCCTAAAGCCGCCTTGGTCTGAAAGGCGTTATTGTTGCACGCGGTTTTTCTTATCGCTGGCTTGCGCCCTTTATAAACTAGGTACAATGGCTTTGCCTGCCCGTCAGGGTAGACCCTTTTTTAACCCGTTGCGGCCATATCGAATAATCCCCCATCCCGAACTTAGGAAACCAGCACACATGACAGGAAAAAAAGTCGCCACACCTTCCGGTGAAAATCAATATAGGGTTGAAATCACAATTTTGACTTCTTTATTTTTTATTTGGGGATTCATCACCTGTCTGAACGATATTTTGATCCCGCATCTGAAGGCGGTATTTACTTTGAATTATGCCCAAGCCATGCTGATTCAGTTCTGTTTTTTTTCCGCTTATTTTGTCGTCTCTTTGCCTAGTGGCTATCTGGTGGAAAAAATTGGTCATAAGAATGGCATTATCATAGGCTTGGCAATTGCCGGAAGCGGTTGCCTGTTGTTTCAACCGGCGGCTGGACTGCGTTCATATCCTTTATTTTTGTCGGCGTTTTTTGTGCTGGCATCCGGCATCACCTTATTGCAAGTTTCCGCCAACCCTTACGTCACGTTGTTGGGTTCGGTAAAAACCGCTTCCGGGCGCTTGACTTTAGCCCAAGCCTTTAATTCTTTAGGCACGACTTTGGCCCCGTATTTTGGTGCAATGTTGATTTTGGATAGGGCGGTGAAAACGCCGGCCGAATTGGCGCAACTTAGCAATGAAGCCTTGACCCAGTATCAATTGGCGGAAGCGTCCGCGGTGCAAGACCCGTACTGGATGCTGGCGGCGATATTGTTTCTGCTGGCGGTTTTGTTTGCCGTAGTGAAATTGCCAATAATCCAATCTGGCGGTAAAGCGGGTGATCTATCACAACAGGACGGAGGCAAAAATGCTTGGCAACATCGGCATTTGTTGTTAGGGGCGGTGGGGATTTTTCTCTATGTGGGTGCGGAAGTGTCCATAGGCAGTTTTTTGGTCGGTTTTTTGGGCGAGACTAACGGGTTGGCGGCCCCACAAGCCGCCAAGTATGTGTCATTTTATTGGGGCGGGGCGATGGTGGGCCGTTTTATCGGCGCTTTTGTCATGCAAAAGGTTAGCCCTGGCAAGGTGCTGACGTTTAATGCCCTGAGCGCCGCGTTGTTGGTTTTAGTGACGCTATTGGGTAGCGGAAACCTGCTGATGGTGGCGATATTAGCGGTCGGCCTGTTTAACTCAATCATGTTCCCGACCATTTTTTCCTTGGCGATAGCTGGCTTGGGCAGGCATACTGGGCAAGGCTCAGGGATTTTATGCGCCGCCATTGTCGGCGGGGCGATCTTGCCCGTTGTCCAAGGCTGGTTTGCCGACCACATTGGCATCCAACAGGCTTTTTTCATACCTATGCTTTGCTATTTTTATATTGCCTACTATGGCTGGAAAGGTTCAGTGTGCAAATAATGGCTAAATGGACGCACCCATGAGCGCATTGCCATTACCTGAAAATCTGTTTGCCGGGCATTTGTTGCAGCATACGCCAGTCTCCACTTTTGTTTTGGACACCCAGCACAGGGTCATGATTTGGAACAAAGCCTGCGAGCAACTGACCCGGTTGCAAACCGAAGCGATGGTTGGCACAAACCAGCATTGGCGTGGTTTTTATACCGCGCAGCGCCCATGTTTGGCGGATTTGCTGCTGGACAGCACCTTGGGCAATCTTGCCGAGCTTTACGAACAAACCAGTGCCTTTACCGATGGTAGCGATATTTGCCATACCGAAAACTGGTGCCTGATGCCGGATGGGCGGCGGCTGTATTTGGTGATTGATGCCGCAGTGATCCGTAATGCCCAAGGTGAAGTGGTGGCGGTCGTTGAAACCCAGCGTGACCGGACTGAACAACGGCTGATGATGCAATCTTTAAGCGAAAGCGAACAACGGCTTGCCACTATCCTCGCATCGGCGATGGATGCTATTGTCACCATAGATGCGCAATACACGATTACCTTATTTAATACCGCCGCCGCCAAAATTTTCCGGTGCACCGCCGATTTTGCCATAGGCCAAGCTATTGGGCGTTTTATAGCCCCTACTTGCTATCCGTTGTTTAAGCAATTCATAGCTTTTGACAACTGCACCGCCAAAACCCAGGCTTGGGTTCCCGAAGGCTTGAGTGCCCGCCGTGCCGATGGCGAAGAATTTCCGATTGAAGCCACCTTTTCGCCCTTGGAAGCGGGCGGACAAAAGCTGTTTACCATCATTTTGCGCGATGTGAATGACCGCCGCCTCGCAGAAGAAAAATTGGAACGCTTGCAGCAAGAAAAAGGCTATCTGCAAGAAATCCTCAACGATGACCATAATCCCGGCGATTTTGTCAGTGGCTCCAAAGAAATGCGGACGGTGATGGCGCAAGTGCGCCAAGTGGCGCGTACCGATACGCCCGTGCTGT
>JAQTNZ010000249.1 GCA_028713595.1 Methylovulum sp.
GCGTTGACCTCCGACCCTGAAAACCGTGTGCCACATCTGGCTTTCCGTGCCGATGCCCTGGCCGACATTCCGGTGCTGTCCGCCGACCATATCCAAACTTCGTATTATTTGCGCCTTAATGCCGAAGACAAACCTGGGGTCATGGCGGATGTCACGAAAATCCTTGCCGACCGCAATATCAGCATTGAAGCCATCATCCAAAAAGAACCGTCCAAAGGCGAAACGACCGTGCCGATCATTATGTTGACGCAAATCACTTTGGAACAAGAAATGAACGCCGCCATTAGCGCGATAGAGGCGTTGCCTACGGTCAGCGGCAAAGTTAACCGTATCCGTATGGAAACCCTAGGCTAAGGCCGCCCTACACGCTACAGCCAAGGCTGTTACTATTTACTGATAAACCTCATAGGAACCCATAATGACCCGCTACACCGGCTTAATTGAACGCTACCGTGACCGCTTGCCGGTCAGTGCCAACACTCGCCTGATTAGTCTTGGCGAAGGTAATACGCCGCTGATCCAATTACAAAACATCCCGCGCCTGATTGGTAAGGATGTTGATATTTATGTCAAGTTTGAAGGCCTTAACCCCACCGGTTCTTTTAAGGATAGGGGCATGACCATGGCGGTGACTAAAGCGGTCGAAGCCGGTAGCCAAGCCATCATCTGCGCCTCAACGGGCAACACCTCGGCATCGGCGGCGGCTTATGCGGTACGGGCGGGAATTAAGGCTTTTGTTTTGATCCCGGAAGGCAAAATCGCTTTGGGCAAATTGGCGCAAACCTTGATGTACGATGCCAAGATCATCCAGATTAACGGCAATTTTGACAAAGGCATGGCGCTGGTTAAAGAAGTCGCCGAACTGGCACCGGTGACGATAGTCAACTCCATCAACCCGTTCCGTATCGAAGGCCAAAAAACCGCCGCTTTTGAAATCGTTGACGAGTTGGGTTTTGCACCTGATTACCATTGTTTGCCGGTCGGTAATGCCGGCAATATCACCGCCTATTGGAAAGGCTATACCGAATATGCGCGTTATTCGGCCAGCCATGCCGCCGTGACCCGCAACTTGCCGATCATGTGCGGTTATCAGGCGGCCGGCGCCGCGCCCTTTGTCGCGGGCCATCCGATAGAAAATCCCGAAACCTTGGCGACCGCCATCCGTATCGGCCATCCGCAATCATGGGATTTGGCCTGGAATGTCCAAAAAGAATCCGGCGGTTGGTTTGATAAGTTCACTGACGAGCAAATCCTCGCCGCGCAAAAAATGCTCTCACAATTTGAAGGGGTGTTTTGTGAGCCGGCCTCAGCCACGTCCTTGGCGGGTGCGCTGCATGACATCAGCATCGGCAAAATCCCCGAAGGCAGCCGCATCGTCTGCACCTTGACCGGTAACGGCATTAAAGACCCGGAAATCGCCATGCAGCAATGCGCCAATACCCAGCCCGTCACTATAGAGGCCAGTTTGGATGCGGTTAAGCGGGCGATTTTAGATAGCCTGTAGCGTGCCTCCCCATTAGAGGGATATTATCATACGGTTATCACGTTATGAGGCCTTTTGACAGGTTTTGTGGCGTGGTTATCAAGCTTACGGTTAAAATCGACAATGGCATTGAGGGTGGGGCTGGCCTTACCGTCAATATCCCTCATGCCATTGGTATAAATATGCGAATAATACGCCACCTTATTGATGTGTACTGTACCGCCCAGGCAACGGATATGCAGGGGATTTTTGCCTTCGCCCTGCGCCATGCCGATGATCAGCGACGAAGTGTGGGCGGGTATTGTCCATTCTTGCGTTTGTAGGCCATTGCAGACGGTGATGAGCGCTTCGCTGGGTAGCGGCAAACATTCGATATAAAGGCACGGCATGGTTGGCAGGCTTTTTTGGCTAAGCCCGCTGCCCGCCACTAAGGTGACGCTGTTGCCCTCCGGGTACGCATGTAACACCACCTGTTCGCCTTCCCAGCCCTCCAGGCCCAGTTCAAAAGCGCCATTAAATATCTTGTCATCACGCCAATCACGGTATCCCCAGACCCCATAACCTATCAGGTTTTTTCTAAAAACAGGCACCAACCCCGCTAAAAATTCAGGGATATGTTCATCGGCCAGCCGTGCAAAGCTAGGGTGTTTGGGATTGTTGATCTTGAAGTTGAACTGGTCCAGAAAAATCGGTTTTTTATGGATGTTAAATGGCCGGAAGCCGTTCAGTACCCGATGGACATGTTTGATCGCCTGTGCGGCATTTAAGGGTTTGGTGCCGCTGACCCCGATTTTGGGATGGTAGTAAATGACATCACAACTGGCACCGGTTTTATAGGCGCTATGTTCCACTGAATTTTGCCAGCCATCCCCGTAAAACACATCGGGGTCAATGCGGTGTTCATACCAAATATCATGGGCCAACACGCTTTTGCTGGCGAGTAGCCACGGTTCGATGTATTCCCTATCAAAAAATAATATGAATTCGGCAAACAGCTTTTCCCTAGCGGTAGGGGCGGGCACTTGCGCGTAAGATTCGGTATCGGTTTCATATATCCGCCGGAGCAGTTCCAGGGAAAAACGTTTTTTCAGGTAATCGGTAAAGCCAATCGTGTTGGCAAAATTGATCCGTCCTTCCTGTTGCTGATTTTCAGGATGGCGCAACACCGGCCAATAAGTGTCTTCCCAACTGAGGAAAAAATTGCAATCATCTGTCTCTAAGCCGACCACGCTTTCTATGGTGGCAAGATAGTCTTGCCAGGCTGGCAGCATGTGCGGGTCGGTAAAAAGCTGTTGGTAGCGGCGGTAGGTGGTGCAATCAACGGGGGCGTTTTCCCAGAGGTAGCCCAGCCGCAACATGATGCGCAAGCCTGTGCCCCGTGCCGATTCCAGCAAATAGGCCAACCTATCCAAGACGGCCTGATCGTATCGGATCGGCTGGGTATCTGGTTGAAAATGCGCCCACGGCACAATCAGGATAATGGTGTTAAAGCCATCGGCACGGATTTGTTCAAAATCGTGGCGTACCCGCCCATGTTCAAACGTATTCCAAAAATTGCCCATGGAACAGCGTCCAAAGTAGTGGGTTGCGGTGATAAAATGCGGTTTTTTCATGGGCGGTATTAATTTTCTTTTGTGGTTTAGCCATCTAAGTATAAGCTACGCACATGACAAAAAAACGAAATGGGTTGAAAATTACATAATAGAAGCTTTATATCCGGTATTGGCTATACAATTTATAGGCCCAAAAATAACAGATTGTATTTGATAGATAAGTTTTTATGTTTTCCAAAATGGCTGTTGTTTGGGCAACAGCCATTGGTTAATCGCTGCGGTAGGGCCATTCACAAGGCCCATGGGCTGTAAGGTGTCTTTTTCGCTGGTGGCTGGCTTTGGGGCGTTTTAATAGGGCGAACAAGGGTAGTTGAAGGTTTCAAAATCAGCCCGGTATTTCGCCACTATTTTTTCGATGACCGCATCATTTTTAATATCCGCGATTGACGAGGCTTGGCTGCTATTGAGCTTAGGCAAGCTAGTCGGATGTTTGTGTTTAGGTATGCCGATAGCATTGAGGATATAGCTAAAATCCTCGTCAATCCGTTCAACATGACCGACAAAATCAACCAAAATGGCATTGGTGTTTATTTTGCCGCGTAACCAGTAAATTTGCGGGCGGAATATTTCATCAGGGCCATTGGTGTCTTGCCAAATATCTGACAACACATATTCATCGAAACTGTTGAACTTTTTGATTTTGTTTGATAACTCAGGATTGTGGCCTTCCCATTTGCGCAAAAAATGGTAGGTGGACAAGCAACGGGAAAAAGGATTGCGGACAAATGAAAAGGTGAAGGCTTGCGCCCAGGCCACGGTGCCGATCATATTGCGGATTTCCGCCGCCGGGGAGTGTTTGGCAAGGCCGAAGCGTTTTCTGTAAGCAGGCTGTATCTGTTCGCCAAAAACAGTGCCGCCGATTTCAAGGTCGCAATAATGGGTATATTTTTCTAGCGCGGATGTTAATGATGTCCCCGCCGTTTTCGGCACATGGACAAAGATAAATTTATATGAATGGTTGATGATAGCCATAAGCGTCCAGTTGTGTTGAGTAAAGCCATTGAAAAAAATGCCTAATTGTTTTGCGGGTATTTTGCCCTAATGTTCCGCAAAACCTCCCTGTACAAGGCAAAAGGCGCAGTCTCGCAAATTTGTTGGATGGCATCAATAGGCAATTGCCGTTGGCGGCGTTTAAATTCCAATTTAGGGCTTTGCGTAAGGATGGCTTGATGGGATAAGCGGGCTGATTCGGTGGGTTCTAGGCCAAGAAATTGGTACAATGGCTCTAGGGAGCCGTTTTCTGAAAAAAACTCTTCATAGATGACGGGGAATACCCGTTCATCATCGCCGTATTTTTTGAGCGCCTGCAAGGAATGTTTCCATTCTTTAATGGCCGCCTGGGTTTTTCGGGTCGCTGGCCATGACTTGTCATTGGCGCTATTGGCGCGGGTTTCGAAAGAAGTGGCGACATCAATAATATTCCGCAACATAAACACGACCTTCGCCTTAGGGAAGTTTGCCAATAAGGTGTCCAGAAAATTGAACAGTTTCGGGATCTTGTCGCCCACATAGCCGGCAGTGGCAAATAACTGTTCGGCTTTGGCATAGTAAGGGTCAAAGCCTTGTAAGTCCCGGTAAAACGTGTCGGTTGCCTGAAGGTCAAAAAAACGTTCTGGGGTAAACAAATCAGGGGTCAATGGCTGGTTGGAACACAGTTTTGAGTATCTTTCAAGACCGATGACCAATCGCTCGTCACCTGTCAATAGTTGCCACATGGCTGTTGTGCCGGAACGTGCCGTGCCGCAAATAAATAAATGGTTCATGAAGGCTTTTTCCTGTTCTAAATAGGTCGCTGTTTTCAGCGTATGGGGTGGTTTGCAAATGACACCCTGTTAAGGGTGATGGAGATGGCCTATCGGTTTTTGCTACGAAAACCGGCCATATCTGCGCTATAGGTGATACTCAGGAATTAAAGTCATTTTATTCAATAGGTTATATTGTAAAAAAGAGTTGCCCCCCCTTAATGGCCCGACATTTATACATTTAATAATCAATAATCAATACGTTGTCAGCGATGGGTGTCCCGTGGCCGTAC
>JAQTNZ010000250.1 GCA_028713595.1 Methylovulum sp.
TAACCAAAATTACCCGTATGCAGACGCAGCAACAGCGGAAAATCACTGAGCGTTTCTTGGATGTCGGCTCCCGTTGCACCGGCATCCACCGTCAATGGCTTACGTGAAGACCAGTCGTTATTCCACCAAGCCAGTGCGGCAGTGGGTATCACTAACAGCAACAAGGCCAGTTTTAGGGGATTTTTGGTGTTTTTCTTCATGATTCAGATTTATCCAATTAAAAATAATTCGAGGGTTCGGCATACCCAACAGCTTAACTTATCCGCAACGGCTAAAATCTAGCCGCCACAACCTTGCTTGCCGTCACGCACATCCCCCACGCTGCAATTGCCATAACCGACCACATCGGCGCTCAGCATACTGACGGCAGATTTTTTCTGGTCAGTGCCGTTGCTTTTCGCTTCTTCATCGTCATTCATCGCCGTGGCTTGTTTGGCGGCACTAGCGGCGGCACTGGCGGCGCCTGAGGGGACAACAGGCGTGCTCACTGCGGTGGGGACACCGACTGAACCGCCGGATGCGGAGAAATTGTTGTTGCCGATTACAATGGGGGTGGCAAAATAAAGAAATCCACCACTAATACCCGCTTCACCCGCATCAATCACTCCTCCGGGTGCGGCGAGATAGACGTTGCCCTGTTTTTTGCCCTTATCCTGCGGATTGATGGTTTGGATGCCACTGCCCGACACTATGGGTGGGAAGATGGTGACAATATTGCCCTTTGAATCAACGCTGGTGATGGGAGCTGGGGCGGAAATGGCCGATTTTGCACCTTTTCCGGCATCAATATTGCCGGCCGATGACCAGATGGCGATGTCGCCTCCACCCATAGTGAACACTCGCGATTGGTTGACGTTAAAGTCGCCTTGGCTGATGGCGTTGACATCGCCTGTCTGCTGGGCAACGATACCCAGCTTGTCCGCGCCTTTGGAAATGCCGCCTACGGTTCCGGCCAAACCGACATTGACCGCCCCGCCAGGTACGGCCAAGTTAATGCCGCCCCCTGCCAAGGTTTTGATCTGGCTAAACACCAATGACAAGTCGCCTTGGTATTTGCTGCCAGGAAACAGTGCGGCAATGGCATCAAAACCTTGTTGATACAAAGCCTTGCGTTGCGATTCTGGAACTGCCGCCGCTGTCGAGACGGACAGCTTGATTTCGCTGGACAACACATTCAGCACCAGCTTTTGCTTATTGGCATCAGACAATTGTCCGATAACAGCCAGTTTTTGCTCAGGTGATAACCCAGCCAACTGGTTGCTACCATCGTCAGCCAAGATTTTCAAATTGGCTAAATAATTGCTGTCCAAGGTGAAGTATTTTTTGATAAATCCGGCATAATCGACTTGCCCGGAAATGCCCGCCAAGACATTGATGTCCGCGCCGCTGGTGGCGGAAAGTGCGGCATTTTTGGTGTTGCCGATGGTGTTGATACCCGCCGAGCCACCTAGGCTGATATTGCCGCCTGCTTGGACTTGCAATTGCCCTGGGCCGCCCAGTTCAATCTGCTTGTCGTTAGCTTGGACAATGCCGTCACTGTTGATGAGCGCGTCAAAGCTGATGTCCCTACCGGCAATGACCCGTGTCACATCATTGACCGACAAGTTTTGGCCGGACACGCTGAGGTTATTGATGTCACGTCCAGCGATAAAATCGGCGGCTTGTGGTAAGAAAAACGTCACTTCCGAATTGGAGGAAAAGGCAATGTCACCCACTTTGGCGACAATTGCTAGTTTGGTGGTATCGCCGCTATGTATGGGTGTGGCGGCATGGATCAACGTAGCGTCCGGTGTGGACGGGTCTAGCCGTTCCCGCGCCCGGATCAAGCCATCGCTAAGGCTGCCTTCAAGCTGTTGAGCCGGAGAATCCACGCCGGGCAAAAAGCTTGGATCAGCATCGGACATATTGATGTTGATTAGCTGTGCGGCATCGCTATCCGTACCGATATTACGGTAAGCGAGCAGTTCCAATTGGCCTTGCGCCGAAGGCATCAGCGTCATTGAGTGGTCGATACGGATATCGGCGGCTAAGGCCACCGTGCTTAAGCTACCCGGATAAACAGCATACTCAAAGCCTGACGTGGTGCTGGTGTCGACATTTTTGGAATTTCGGATGGCATCGACATCGTTTTCCAGCACGACATTACCGGCGGTAGCCAATAAATTGACCGCGCTAGTATCGCTATACGTAAAAAACAGGGAATCGCCGCCCGCAGCTGATGGTAAGGGGTTGTTTTGCTGAAGCACGGTAGGATTTAAGACGGATGCGATCACCACATCTTGACGTGCCTGGACATTAAAACTGCCGTCTCCCAATTCTAGGATTGCACCTAAACCATTATCTGTTTTGCTGACGCTACCACCGGCATTGATAGTGGCGGTGCCACTGCCTATATAATATTCGCCGCCGACAATATCGCTGCCAGCATTGATCTGTAAATCACCGCCACCGTTAACTACCGTACCTGTTTGTGTCCATTGGTTGGTGGCATCGCTTAATTGCCCAAACGGTTTACCGGTAGTGGGCAGCATGACTGAGAGGTTGGTAATCGAACCGCCTGCATCAATGGACACACTCCCGCCCGCCAAGGAACCAATGTTTTGGTTAAAATAATGCTTACCTTTTGAGGAAATGCCGTTGATGGCATTGGTGCGGTCGCCGCTGATATTAATCCCCCATGCGGTAGGCCGATTGTTATCACTGATTGAACCGCTACGCACCAGCCAATCGCTAGTTTGCTGCCCGGTATAAATACCATTGATATTGCCGTCTGCGTGTAAACCGATGGCGCCGCCTTGGGTAGGATATTCGGCGACCATAAATACCAAGCCCAATAGGCTTTCGTTAAAATAACCGTAGCGTAACAGGGTGTTCATTTGTACAGGGTCTAGCCTGTTCAGATAATCGGCATCACTCTCACCCGCCAATTTCGCCGGAACCCCAGGCACAGCGCCGCTTAACAATTGCCCACGCGTATACTCCGCCGTTGTCCCCATCGTGTAAACCGCTGCGGAAGCCGTACTGTCATTGACATCCCCGACAAACTGGATGTTGCCGCCCGCATTCATGTCGATGTTGCCTGTGCCTGTCCTGACCATCACTTGGGTGCTGACTTGTTCGCCTGTCCCGTAAGGGTCGGGAGCAAAATAGCTGCTTGCCAGCTTGATATTGCCATCGGCGATCAGGTTGTAGCTCCATGAGCGTCCTGGTTGCAAGACATCTTGCAATTTCATGGATGATTGCCCCGGTAGGTAGGCGGTGGCGAATGCATCGGTGAGGGTGGCTTTGATATTGAGGTCGCCACCTGCGCGTAGGGTCAAAAAGCCTGGTAGGGTCTTGTTGCCTTGGCTGTCGGCATAACGCCAATTAAGCAAATCCCACGTGTTGCTTAAGGTCAAATTGCCGCTGCTGCGGATTTCAATGCCGGGCAACAGATCAATCGCCGTGCCGGAGCCGTTCACCAAACTAGGGGCGGCGGCCATAAAACTGCTGGTGTCGGTTTGCCAAGCCTTGATATTGCTGGTTTTAATAGTGGTTTGCCCATCATAGACACGGGTGGCTTCCAGTGCTGTGCGTTGGGCATCGGCACCTGTGATATGGGTATGGATATCGGTGACATTGACGGTATGCAGGGTATCATCACGGCCTGTGCGCAAATGCACCGAACCACCCGTACCGCCAGCACCTGCGGCAACGTCAATCGTCCCGCCCGCTTGCGACAAATCCAATAAACCGCTGCCAGTATCGTCACGATGTACGGTATCCAGCGTGACGCTGCCACCAGCGGCTCCGGCGGTAGTTGTCGAGGCGATGATAGTGCCGGTTGACGCTAAGGTAATGCCGTTATGGCCGTAAATGGAGACGCTGCCCGCTTGCTTGCCACTGGCATTGAGTGTGCCGTTGATGGTGACTTTGCCTTGGTCGGCCAGTAAGGCCAATTGTTGGGCATTGACCGTGTCGGTGGCGGCAACACTTAAATCGCCCGTATGCTGCTCAACCGTCAGCGCTTGGGTAAAGCCGGCGGCGGTCAGTTGGGTGTTCAGGGCGGAAAAACCGCCCGCCCCCAAGGTATTGGCATCTAAATGGAAGGAACCTTGTTTGACGGCATTGTTGGCTTGTGCGCCATTCAAGGCCGTGATAGCGCCCTGCCAGTTGAATTGGCCTTGGGCGACGCTAACATCCAGAGTTCCGGCATCGCTGGCTTGTTGTGCGCCATTGGTCGCCCCCGCTAAGTTAATAGTGGCATTATCTGCCAAGCTGATATTGCCTTGGTTTGCCGACAATGACACGTTACCTGCGGCGGAATATTTGACCAAATCGGCAAAGGTAACGGTGCGCCCAGACACATCAATACGCGAACCATTATTTAAGGTGATATCGCCTTGTAAAGCGCCAAGCTTGAGGATGCCTGACGGCAAATCAAAACGCCCGCTGTTGCTGATGGCATCGCCCGTGATAGACCAACTTGCGCCCAAGCCGCTAGTCCAGGTCGGATCATCCGCCCCCAGCGCAGTGATGTTGACTTGATGGCCGCTGGCATCAATAGTGGTGGTCGCGCCAACATCGCCGACAAAATGTCCGGCATTGAGGTTCAGATCACCGGCAACTGTCAGCGTACCCGCTGCCGCCGATGAACTTTGTCCGGTGCTGGCCGCCAAGGTTTGCCCCAAGCCTTTAATCGCCGTGCTGGCATTCAGGTTGACCGTGGCAAAGCCGGTCATGGCATAATTGCCGCTACCCAACTCGATTTGTTTGGCATTCAACGCTAAGGTGCCCGTGCCCGTACCGTTACCATCCGCAGTGGCGTTGGTGTTGGTCAGTTTAATGGTGTCCGCCGTCAATGAAGCGGTCGCTCCGGCATTGTTAAAACCGTTGATATGCGCGGCATTGATATTTAACAGCCCGGCATTGACGTTAATGCCCCCGTAAATGTCAAAATCGCTGGTGCTGGTCAAGGTCAGCACATCCAAATTAAATTGGGTGGAGGCCAGCACTAGGCCGGACATGCCGGTAGGGGCTTGCCCGAAGCTGATTTTGCTTGAATTCAATGCCAAGGAGCCGCCCTGCATGTCAATCGCACCGTCAAATACCGTGTCTTTGGTTGAGTCCAATAACATGGAGTTGCCGGATT
>JAQTNZ010000251.1 GCA_028713595.1 Methylovulum sp.
CGAAAAGCATCTCTCCGGCAGGGATTTGGGGCGTATGGAACCCACCCCTTCACTAAAGTATAGGGCTGCTGGATGACGGGTGGAAAGCAATATTGACGAATGTTAAAAACTTGATGATCGAGTTTAAGGCGTTGCCGTGCAACGTCTTTACACACAAGCGGCCACTAGGTCTTGATAGAGGACAAACAAGAACGCCACGCGCTCGGCATCGTCTTTTTTGCCGCCTTGGGTTTTGTTTGCGGATTTGTATCCGTAGGCGGCATCCACGGCTTTGTCGAGTTGGGCGTGGGCTTTGCTTAGGGCTTGGGGCATGTTGCCTGCGGCGTACAGTTGCGCTAATGAGCAGGTTTGCCCTTGTTCGGCGGAGCGGGCTGCTTCGTTAGTCCGTGCCGCCAACACCGCTTGCGCGGCGGTTTCTATTTTTTGTTGTTGGGCGGGTTTGATGGCTGGGGGAAAAGGATAGTTGTTGTAGACGATGGTATTGGAGTAGCTGTAATCGCTTTTTAATCTACCACATACCGTACGCATCCACGCATTGTGCATGTGACTGGTAAGAATGCCAAAATGTAATAAACTGGCATCGGGCATAAAAAATAACTTGTCACCACAAATGACTTCGGCATCCAGATAAGCTATTGGTATGTAAAACCGATTTTCAGACGACACCTTGGGTATAGCCAAATACTTGGATGCTGATATGCGGACTTCCCCGAACAAATACGGCGTGTCCGCCAGTTTTTGCGTGGGTACTTTTCGGCTGGCTAAGCGCATTGCCTTGACTTGCCCGACTCGTCTTTTAATTTCTGGCGATTGAATACGGTCTGCGGGTGTGCTGTCCTTTAGCCATAAACAATAGCGCGGGATGTTGTTGATAAATTCCTCACCCATCAGAAAAGGCCGGATATATTTGGCGGCAACCGGATCATTTTGCCGGATGTTATCTACATCCGTTTGTGATAAAAGCAAATTGCCTCCATCAACCGGACTGCTACCCCGTTTAATTTCAGGCGTGTCGGCTATCAACGGCTTACGCCGCTTATCAATCAACACCGTTGGGGCATCAACTAAGTACGGATTAATCTGTTTAGCGGCAATTTCTGTCGGAATGCCTTTGATGTCATCACCATAATCATACAGGCGATAACTGGCGGGTGGTTGTAAGCCAAAGCCCATAATCACGCAATGCACCGCCGCTATGCCCCTGCCCTCGTTGTTCCATTGGAACGTGCGGTGGGCAAACTGCAAGATGATTTTCAGCCTTAACAGCTCTGTCCATAATATCGCCACTTGTTCGCCTTGGCTGATGCTGTTGGTGGACACAAACGCCACCGGAACCGCCGGATGGGCTTGGATATACCGCGCCGCCGTGACATGCCAAGCGGCGACATAATCCAACACCCCCGCGCCGTTCATCCCTTTAAACACAATTGCTAAGTCGGCCTTTTGGTCTTTGGTTTGGTAGCTATAACCAATAAACGGCGGATTGCCCATGATAAAACTGCATTGCTGTGGGGCTATCACTTGCGCCCAGTCTATGCGTAAGGCGTTGGCGCAAACAATGTTGGCCTTTTTCTTGAGCGGAATCCGGTTGTAGTACATGCCTAAGCTTTGTACTTTTAAGTTCATCTGGTGGTCGGTCAGCCACAGGGCGAGGGTGGCGATTTGCGCGGCGCTCTCGTCAATTTCAATGCCGTGGAATTGGTGGACGTTGCAGCGAATGATGGTATCGACGTTAATCTGGGCGGTCAGGTTGTCGCCCCAAATTTTTTGGATGACCGCCAGTTCCAGCAAGCGCAATTCACGGTAGGCAATCACCAGAAAGTTGCCGCAACCGCAGGCGGGGTCAAAAAAGTTGAGCGTGGCGAGGCGGTCATGGAAGGCGTTAAGTTTTGGCTTGCTGTTGCCGCATTTGCCAAAGTCTTTGCGCAAATCGTCCATAAACAGCGGGTTGATGACTTTGAGGATGTTTTCTTCGCTGGTGTAATGGGCACCGAGTTCGCGGCGTTTTTTGGTTTTGCCGCCAGCGGCCTCATCGTCAAAGTGCATGATGGCTTGGAACAGCGAGCCGAAGATGGCGGGGCTGATGTCGCTCCAATCAAGCCTTGCGCATTCGATTAGGGTGGTGCGGGCGGTTTCGTCAAAGTCGCAATGGGCGAGGTTGTCGGCGAACAGTTCGCCGTTGATGTAAGGGAAGCGGGCGCGGTGTTCGGGCAGGTTTTTTAAGCGTTTGGGGCCTTGGTAATCGGGGTGGCTGTTTAGGTAATGCGCATCGGGTTTGTTTAAGGTGTCAAACAAGCCCAGCAATTCGCCGTGCAAGTCGGAGCCATCGGCTTTGGTGTGGTTGATGAGGTAGTCGAGGAACAGGCCGTTTTCGTCAAACAGGCCCGTGTCTTCGGCAAACAGGCAAAACAATAGGCGCACCAGATAGGTTTCCAAGTCTTTGCCCACATAGCCGGTGGCTTTGATGGCATCGTGCAAGCTGGCCATTTTTTCGGCAGCGGCTTTGTTGATGTGTTCTTGTTGCTTGATGGCGATGGCTTCGTAGCCAGCAATAAATTTAAAGTGGTCGATGGCTTGGGGAAAGTCGGCCAGTTTGATTTTTAGCGGCGGTTCTTTGGTTTCCAGGTTGTAGAGGTGCAGGTTGGCAAAGTCGCTGACTAATACGCAACGGGGCATTTCTTCGTCTTTTAAGCCGGGAAAGTATTCGGTGGCTTGAATAAAGGCTTGGTCAAGATCGGCCCCGGTCGATTTCATCTCCACCAGCAACAGGCCGGGGAAAAAGCCATCGATACGCCCACGCTTACCGCCCAGTTTTTTCACCCGTTCTTCAAAGCGCACGGCACGGCGGTGTTGCAGGCCAAACACGTCACATAAGCCGATGATAAAGCTTTGGGCTTCGCCCATTTCGTAAGTGGCTTTGGAGAATTCTTTGGCAAAGCTAACAGCACGTTTGCGGATGGCGGGGGTGTTAAGGGTTATGGTCATGGGTATGGGTATGGAGTTGAAACGGGGTCACTGCCATTAAGTTAAGGAATACTATTTATATTCAATAACATAGAAAACGCTATTGAGTTAAGGTCGTAGCAAGTTAATCCGTTCGTGGTGAGCCTGTCGAACCATGACCGGATTAACCGCCCACCCTTCGACCAGCTCCACCACAAGGGTGGTCTGGGGACAGGCGAACGGTCAATCCTATCTTGTTGAAATCACAGGCATAAATCCTTAACTTAATGGCAGTGACGCTCCGGCGTGGGAACGATAGAAAATGGCTTGTTCCATTTCCTCCAGTGATACGCCATGCCCGGCAGTCAAGATACCGTATAAGTCCTGAAAAGGATTGTGCTTGGCGGGTGTTGGGCTGGCGGATAAAGGTGATGTTTTTTCATCAAATAGCGTCAATATGCCGCGCCTACCCACAGGGATAGGCTCTAGCGAATGAAGATGGCCGTTGATGTCAATTTCAATTTCTAGGCTTTGTAACATGGCTTGTTTCTGCTTTAAGAGGCAAAGGATTACCTACATCTTACGCTGTTTTTGCATCGTTAGGTAGTACGCGGGGTTGTATATACGAGGGCGCAGGTTTTTGTTCTTTAACCGTCCAAGGCAATAAGCGGTCGGGGTGGGTCAGTAGGCCGTAGATAATCAGGCCACCTATCAACAGCCAGGCGATTTTTCTGAAGGTGTTAAGTTTACCCATGTGTTTATCTCCGTTGTTAGCTAATCCGGCTATAACCGCCGTTTAGGCCATTAAACCACTAAACTGCCCGCCAAGAAAAATTCGCTGACCAGTAAATGCTGGTCTTGTAAGCCGTACACAGTCCGCCTGCCCCATACGGGCTGGGTTAGCTGGGTTAAGGCTTGGGTGGCGGGTGTCCATAGGGCGGGTTTGACTAGGGCGACATCCAGATGCAGACGCGCCAGTTTAGGGTAGGCAAAAATCACTTCACCCAAGGGGCGGGTACCCAACTTTGCCAGATTGCTATGGGCGAAGCGGATGGTGCTGGCGGGGATAACGGTACGGGCGAGTATCAGCGGTTGGCCGTTGGCGTGCAGCAGCACTTCGCGCACCAGCGCGTGACGGTGCGCAGGCAGCTGTAGGCGCTGTTGTTCGCTTAAGAACGGGGTTTGCCAATGTTGCAGGAGGATGCTGACTTTTACGGCACTGCCATAGGCGCGGCGCAGGCGTTGGGTCAATGATCCGGTTTCATACGTCCAGGATTGTACGCGCGGGGGCAGTTGTTGGCGGGTACCACGCCGATTGGCTAACCAGAGGGGGTCGCGGGTCACTAACAGGCTTCGTGTGGTCAATCTTGCTAAACCTCGGCGTAAAGCGTTTGGGTGTATATCCAGCGATCACATAATAAGGGTATCGCTTCGGGGGTGTCGGCAAACAGTTGCCCGCTGATTTGGGCGATGCTGGCAATCAAGTCGCCATCACGTTGCAAATCGGCAATTTTAAAGTGCATGGCTCCGGTTTGGCGGGTTCCCATCACTTCGCCAGGGCCGCGCAGTTGCAAATCTTTTTCGGCAATGACAAAGCCGTCGTTGCTGTCGCGCAAAATGCCCAACCGTTGCTTGGCGGTGTCGGATAACGGGGCTTGGTACATGAGTAAGCAGTAACTGTCGCCTTCCCCACGCCCTACCCTGCCGCGCAATTGGTGCAGTTGCGAAAGCCCCAGACGTTCGGGGTTTTCGATAATCATTAATCCAGCATTGGGCACGTCCACGCCGACTTCAATCACGGTGGTCGCCACCAGCAAATCAAGCCGATGGTGTTTAAAATCCTGCATCACCGCCTCTTTCGCCGTATTTTTCATGCGGCCATGCACCAGCCCGATACGCACGTTAGGCAGGGCTTCTTTTAGCAATTCGGCGGTCTTTTCGGCGGCTTGGCACTGCAAAACATCGGACTCTTCAATCAGGGTGCACACCCAATAGGCTTGGCGGTGTTTGCCAACCCATTCGTTAATCCTAGCCACCACATCGGCGCGGCGCTCGCCGGGGATAACCCGCGTGACGATAGGTTGCCGCCCGGGGGGCAATTCATCAATGATGGAAACGTCCAAATCGGCGTATTGCAACATCGCCAAGGTGCGCGGAATTGGCGTGGCGGTCATCACCAACT
>JAQTNZ010000252.1 GCA_028713595.1 Methylovulum sp.
CTATGCCGCCTAGGACGTTGTGTTGCTGTGCAAATTGGGCGAAGCTGGCGGGCATTTTTGCAGCCAAGGCGGGGGCGATGGTGTTGAGCAAGGCGATGATCTGCGGGTAGGCTTCTTTAAAGACATAGCATTGGAAGACAATGTAGGGGAAGGTCTGCACATCGCCGGCGCTGTCTTTGTTGAGCCAGAATTGTTTGACGGTGGACGAGGCTTTGGGGATGACGAAAGGGCCGGCGCTGAGGGCGGCGGCGGTGATGGAATCGATGGATTCGACCAAGGTTTCGTAGATGATGGGGGCGTTGCCATCGGCCATCGGCACGGTTTTGTGTTTTAAATAATTGCTGAGGATGACGTTGTCATGGCTGGCGATGGCATGGGCCAGTTGTTGGTCGATGGCCTCGTCGCGTTTTTCGCCAAACACGATGTTCATGGCGATAAGGGCGGGCTGCTGTTGGTTAATTTTGTCGATGAGCTGGGCGTAATAGTCACGCGGCCATTGGTGCGGGTTGTCGGGGAGCTTGAGGAGGTCGGCGGTGGTTTGGTCTACGCTGACGATGACCACGTCTTTGGGCGGGGTGATGTCGCCTCTGGCTAAAAATAGCCAGTCCAGGCCAAATTCTTCTTCAAGATATAGCCCTAAGGGGGTGACGCATAAAATGGCGCCCAAAACGCCTACCGCCAGTGAAAACAGGCAGAACCGGAAGGTTTTGATAAAGAGGCCGGTCAGGTGCAGGGCTTTATGGAAAGCGGAGTCGGCTGAGTTCATTTGTTAGTGTTTTGGGCTGTCCGCTGGGTGGGATGGCTTAGGCCGTTTACGGGCAGCGCTTGCGGAGGGGGTCGAATCATGGATGGCTCACTCTATCTTGGCAAGTGGGTGGGCAAGATTTATACTGTGAACGGTCAAGTATTCGGTTTTAAGATTAACCGTTCGCCCTGAGCTTGTCGAAGGGTGGACGGTTAATCCGCTCATGGTTCGACAAGCTCACCACGAACGGATTAACCTAAAAAACCAAAAACTTGACCGTTTGAAGCATATAAATCAGTTGGGATTTATTCTGACAAATAAAGTCGGGCTTGTCTGTTGAATATTACCTTTTTAGGAAATAAATTCCGATTATTTTTGGTGATGGTTGCAAGGGACGCGAGGGCGGGGTCTGCGAGGGCTTGTATTTGCTTGGCTAGTTTCTATGTTGAGTTGACTTTGGTTTCAAAAACGCTGGGGAGGGGGTGTCTGGAAAGAAATGCTCGGAGGAACGCTTTTTGGGGATTTTTTTGTCTATCGGCGCGGGGTTGTGTTTTTTAATTGAGGCCCTTTATGCGCGATAGGCATAAAGGGTTTTGATGTAGGCAAGGCAGGGGCGTTAGGTCGCCTATTCTTTGGGGGTCTCAGGTTCGACGATTTGCAGGCCGGCGGTGGTGTTCCAGTCAGAAAACGGGAACGGGACAATTTCGGTGGAAAAGGTCAAAAACAACAAAATATGGTAGGTGTACAGCGACAGGCTACGGCCAAAGTTAAGGATGTTATCGTTGGGTTTGCCGGTCAGCAGGGAAGAGGCGACTTGCAGGATGATGACCGTCCACAGCAAGAGCCGGATCAGTTCGCCGATCACGGCGAAAATCAGCATAAAGAAAATACGTTTCCAAGTGCTAAGTTGTTTTAAGTTGGCATTAATGTCTTCGTCCATCGCAATTAACCTCTGTTCATGATGTCACGCAAATCCAGTGCGGCGGCATGGGTGCGCGCAATGTAATTTGCCATTGTAAGGGAGTAGTTGGCGAACAGGCCATAGCCGCTACCGTCCAAAATCATTGGGCTTAAAATAGGCTCCAAGGAGTTTTCTAATGATTTGACCATAATCTCGACGGTACGCATGGCGCGTTTGTCCAACAGAATGTCTTTAAAGTCATGCTTGATAGCCCGTAAGATATGCAATAAGGCCCAACTTGCCCCACGCGCCTCGTAAAATACGTTATCAATCTCCATCCAAGGAACTCTGGCAATCGGCGTTTCCTTAGTGTTTTCGTCAATTTCAATTTTAGTCAACCCAGGGCCAAAATTGGTGCCGGAGCTGTTGGCGGTCAAGCGGTTGGAGAGGCCACCTAAACGCTTAATCACGACTTCGGTGTATTGCCAAAGGTTATCGGCGCGTGAATAAAATTGGGCTTTTTTGATTTCGCCACCGTAATGTTGCAGGCGAGTCATATATTTATGCAGGGCTTCGACCCCTTTTTCATATTCGGCTTCGGTCGATGGCAATGCCCAGGAGTCATTTTCAAAATAGAAGTACGGCTCGGCAATCGCCAAATCAGGGTCTTCGGTGGATACCGATTGGTCTCTGGAAAAATGGTTCCTTAATGCCGAGGTCGCATCACGCAACATCACCAGCGCACCAAACTCCCAGCTGGGGACGTTATCCAAAAATACGCCAGGAGGGCCCACGTCGTTGGTGATGTAGCCGCCGGGTTTGTGCAGCAACACTTCGGCGATATGCGCCAAGGTATTGGTGTAAACATAGCCTACGGGCATGTTTTCGGTGTCATGGGTTTCTTTGGCGCGTTTTTCGGCCTCGTCCATGATGTTGAATTGTCCAGGCTCACTCCCCCACCAAGCACCTAAAATGATCAGGACAACCATGACAATGGTGCTAAATACGCCAAAGCCCCATAGTATGCCTTTAGATTTCACATCTTGCGTTGTTTCATTTGCCGCCATTTTTCAGTACCTTTGCAGAAGTATGCGCATTAAAACGGATTGCTTTTTTTGGCTTCCGGTTTAATCGGACAGTATCGGTAGGCTTTTGGCCCTTCCGTAAAATTATCCCTAATTTCAGCCATAGACTTGCTGAGTTTTTGGATGCCCATTTTACCTTGCCTTAAACCTTAACCGTACTCTCTTAAAGAAAGCTCTTTTTTATGTTAAAAATAGGGGACATAGTAGCAGGTTTTTTTACTTTTTGCTTATCAGGCCGATGATTATCACGCTTTTTTTTTGGCTCTTGGATGGGCTTTATCATAAATATCAGCAAGGTGCCCAAAATCCAGATGGGTATAAATTTGGGTTGTGCTAATGTTGCTGTGCCCTAACAATTCTTGGACACCCCGCAAATCTTGGCTGGCTTCCAGCAAATGGCTGGCGAAGGAATGCCGTAACATGTGCGGATGCACGGCTTCGGCAATGCCTTTTTTTTGGCACCAAGCCTTTAGCCTCAGTTCAATATTGCGTTGCCCCAAACGGCGGCCGCGTGAGGAGATAAACAATGCGTCATCTTCCGTTTGGGCATAGTTTAGGCGCTGCGCCAACCAGTTGTTGATGGCGGCAATGGCTTTGCTGCCTATAGGCAACACCCGGCCTTTACCACCCTTACCCGCCCGCACCCGTAGTGAGTGGTCGCTTAAATCCATATCCTGCAAATCCAAGGCCGCCAATTCGCTTAACCGTAAACCGGAGGAGTAAAACAATTCAAACATGGCCAGATCGCGGATTTCCAATAGGGAGCTAGTACCCGCTTCCAGCAAGCCTTTGACTTGATCGACATCCAGTGTTTTCGGCAGCTTACGCGCCGATTTCGGGGCTTTGACATGCTGGGCGGGATTGGCGCTGGCATGGTTGTTTTCCAACAGGTACTGGTAGAAGCTACGGATGGCCGACAGCTCACGCTGCAAACTCTTGCCGCCCATACCTTGGCGATGGCGGTTGGCGATATGGGCGCGGATGTCGGCGGCTTGCACGTCCCGCCAATGGCTTATAGCCTTATCGGTGCAATAGCGGCTCAATTGGGCCATATCCAGGCGGTAGCTTTTGACGGTGTGGCTTGATGAGTGTTTTTCTTTGCTCAGTTGCGTGAAAAAATCCGTCAAGTGCCGTTCGGCATCGGCGTGCATCAGGCTTGTTTTAATAAGGCGATAAAGCGGGTGCCGACCAATTCGCTCATTTGTTTTAAAAACAAGTGCCCCATGCCGTCAACAAAACGGTCATCTTCGCAGCTGCCAATGGCGAGTATGCCTTGCAATTCGGTGAACACCATCGGGATAATCGCACAGGATTTGACCTCGGCGGCCACCTCTTCGCCAAACAAGACCCGTGCTTGTGCCAGTGTCGGTCGTCCACAACCGGGCTGTTGGGTGGACAATTCTTTAAGGAATGGTTTGAGTTGTTCGCTATGCGGGGCGATAAACAAGTCCGGCAGATCGTAATACGGTGGATCTTTAATGATCCTGATGGCGACAAAATCGGTCAAAAAGTATTCACATAAGGCAATGTTGAGATTTTTGACGGCAGTCGCTAGGGTAGTGGCATCCAATAAGGCCAATGAGAGCTTGTGCATACGCATGATGGACGTGTCGTTATCACGCGCAATGTCGATCAGCTCAATCAATTGGCTTTCCATTTCATGATGGCGGCTCCTGAATATTTCCAATTGCTTGGAAATCAGCGACACCGCATTGCCACTGGGATGGGGAATGTGGATTTGTTCCAGCAAATTCAGATGCTCGTTGAAAAATTCAGGATGTTTTTGCAGATAGCGCTCCACCTGTATTTCGGACAACTCGGATATGTACGGCTCGTTAGTCAGGCTGATATTGCCGTCAAACACCGACACCGCCGGCCCGGTCATCAACACCGGCTCTCCACGTCCGCCCCAATGGATTTTCAGCGTTCCGCCCGGCAACTCAACGGTCACGTCATGATCTAACAAATGCTGTTCAATACCGATCACCACCGCCGCACACGCGCCACTGCCACAGGCCAGCGTTTCGGCGGTGCCTCGCTCGTAAACCCGCAATTTAATATGTTGGCGGTCAAGCACCTGCATAAAGCCGATATTTGCGCGTTCGGGAAAAACCGGATGACTTTCCAACGCAGCACCGATGTCCTTAACCTGCGCTGTCCTAATGTCGTTGACTTGGATAACCGCATGAGGATTGCCCATAGACACCGCGCCAAAAGCCTTTTCGGTGTCATTGACGGCGACAGTATAAAATTTTGATTCCTGTTCGGCCTGCAAGGGGATTTCATGGGGGGCGTGGCGAGGTATGCCCATATTGACGGTGATCAGGCCATTGTCATTAAAAGACAGTGTCAATTGCCCAGCGTTGGTGTCCACACAAATTCTGTCCTTAT